>JAUWSD010000027.1 GCA_030610225.1 Chloroflexota bacterium | reverse complement strand
TGAGAATCTTAAGAAATCAGCAGCGAAAACTTTTCAGCAAGTCAGGGATTACATCTTTATGCTGCGCCCAATGATGTTGGATGACCTTGGTTTGATCCCAACAATAAAGAAGTATGGTGAACTATATTCTGAACGCATGAATGTCGAAATTTCTACAATTACTTCAGGTGGTGAGCAGAGATATGAAAACTTCGTTGAGGTAATGGTATTCAGGGCATTGCAGATGTTATTGGAAAATGCTATTGTTGATGGAAAGGCCAGCACTGTAAAGATCCAGGTAGATGTAACTGAAAACCAGATCAGAATGATAGTTGATGACAATCGTAAATTTACAGATCAGGATAAACTAAAAGTGGATATCATTCAGAAAATAAAGACTGTAAAAGACCGGGTTGAAATGATGGGAGGATCTATAACAGTTTCGCCATTGGATGGAGAAGGTGTCAATATCCTGATGAATCTGCCCATTTTAGAAAGAAAAATCTAGAATCTTGCAAGATTGAAAGGTAAATCGGGATTTAAGTACTAGCAATTAAGTATAAAAGTTGTATATAATAGGTTATATATAAAACTCCAACCTATTGGAGACTATTTTCAAAGGAGATTATTATGTTATTTGCACCAAAAGAAAAGGGCCAAGGCCTGGTAGAGTATGCATTGATTCTTGTATTGATCGCTATTGTTGTTATTGTTGTAATGAGAGTCCTTGGCGTACAGGTAACAGCTGTATTCCAGCAGATTGTTGAAGCCTTAGGTGGCGCAGGATCGTAGATATTTTTATATCTAAAGAATAGGGTTTTGGATAACAAAACCCTATTTTATTTTAATCAACATTGCTTTTCTATTTGCTGTAGCGGGGAAAAATGAATTCATGTAGACTATAGATAAATAAACAATCTGATTAGTACTCTGATGCGATTGACTAATCACGAATTGATAATAATATTAATAAAAAAGAATTTGCAGGAGGCATTATGCGATTAGGAAGAACACTTATATATGTAGCTTTGATCCTAATAGTTGCGCTGGCGCTTTATTATGTATTAGTAGTGAACGAAACCGGTACTGGTGAAGATGCTGTAAGAGGTCCAACCAGATCGGTTGTGGCACTCTCTGTTCCAGTGAAAACAGGTCAACAGATCACTGTTGACAAACTGGTCATCAAATCGATTTCCGAAGATGAATTCTCTGAGATGATGTTCACTGATCCGGTTCAACTTGTTGGGCTCTATTCGAGGGGCGCATACCAGATAGGGCAGGTGATTTCAACAACTATGGTTGTTGCCGACCCAACCTTGCTGCTGGGTGAGATGCACTCAGATCATTCCGCAATAATACCTGCTGGTATGGTCGCATTCCCAATCCCGATCAATAGATTCTCTGGTGTTGCCTATGGTATTACCAGGGGTGATAAGATCAATTTGATCGCGACTATGGCATTTGTTGATCTGGATAAGAATTTCCAAACTGAGACGCCAAATTACACGGGCGCTGTAATTGCCCCAGGTGCAAATGCAATCATTACACAAAACAGCGAACACGTAATGGATAATGTTGATGAACTTGGCGTAATACCCTCATACTCTTCAACCCAAGTGTTTAGCGAAACCGGATTCCAAAATTTGGTTGCTCAAACTGCTTCCGGCGAATTTGTATCTCCGCAGGGCTATGTTGATTTTGATTCTTCTCTGGGACAGCCTTTATATGTGCTGCCTTCTGAAGCAAACCAGCGACCAAGGATCGTCAGCCAAACTGTGCTTTCAAACAGGATCATCCTGAATGTTGGTGATTTCCCATTAATTGACGAAAACGGCAATGTGGTTGAGATCTACCCAGTTGTTTATGACGAGGAAGGTGTCGCAATTGAAGCCCCACGTTATCCGGACCTGGTCACATTGATCGTAACACCTCAGGAAGCAGTAACATTGAATTTTTTGATCTATTCCGGAGCACAATTAACATTAGCGCTACGTTCTCCAACAGATGGTGAAGTAATTGAGACCAATTCGGTTTCTCTAAATTACTTCATGAATTCGTATTCGATCCAGGTACCAGACAAGCTGAATTATGGAATGGACCCATCAATTGACGAGTTGGCCCCACCTGAATTGCCAAATGGTTTGCATTAATCTAAAGGAATAAGAATAGACTAAATGACCGAAGAGAACAAGACCCGAGTACTGATCGTAGATGACGTTACCGAAACTCGAGAAAATATCAGGAAGATACTTCAATTTGAATCAGATATTGAAGTGATCGGGGTAGCCGGGACTGGGGCGGAAGCTGTCCAATTGTCAAAGGAACTTGGACCTGATGTGATCCTGATGGATATTAACATGCCTGATATGGATGGCATTACTGCAACAGAAAGGATCAAAGCGGAATCTCCTGCGATCCAAATTGTGATCCTTTCTGTTCAGAATGACGCGAATTATATGCGTCAGGCGATGTTAGCTGGGGTTCGAGATTATTTGGCAAAACCGCCAGATATGGCAGAGTTGGTAGGTGCAATTAGAAGGGCGGGTGTTAAAGCCAGAGAAGAGCTATTTAAAGAATATACTACTAAAGCAGCAGCACAAGCTTCCAAAGTAGCTACTGGCAAGCTGGCATCCGAACCAATTGAGTTGGGCAGGATCATCACAATCCACAGTCCAAAGGGTGGTGTTGGCGGGACAACTATTGCGGCGAACCTTGGGGTTGCATTAAAATCAAAAAACAAATCAGTAATCGTGGTTGATGGGCGTCTTCAATATGGGGATCTTGGGTTGTATTTCAATCTAAAGGGGAGAACTAACATCCTTGACCTAGCACAGAGAGGAGATGAGCTGGATACGGATTTGATCAGTGAAGTGGTCTTGAAACATGAAGAGACAGGTGTTGATATCTTAACTGCTCCGCAAAGACCAGAGCAGGCGGAGGAGATCACAAGCGCACAATTCAGTCAGGTACTAAAACAATTAAGGAAGCTGTATTCCTTTGTAGTAGTTGATTCTGATTCAACTTTGAGTGAAACTTCATTGGCAGCAATAGATATTTCTGATCTGCTGGTGCTTGTTACTTCTCAGGATATTACATCTATAAAGAATGTTCGGTTGTTCTTTGATCTTGCAGATGCGATTGGCATCAGCAGACATCAGATCGTTTTGGTATTGAATCGATTTGATAAGAGCCGCAGGATCACTCCTGAAAGAATTGAAGAAATTTCGAATCAAAAAGTGGATGTATCCATCCCATTGGATGAAAAGTATGTTGTCAGGGCTATGGAAAGAGGCACGCCATTTGTCCTGCAAGTGAAGAGCGCTCCAGTATCTAAAGCGATCTTTTTGCTCGCTTCTGGAATTAAGAAAAGGTTGGCTTCTATGTTGGAAGAGCAGGAATAGTAAAATAAAAGGAGAGCCAATGCTTGAATTTGCCATTCAAGCAGAATAATACATATGTCATTACTAAAAAGATTAGAGCAAGATGGTGAAAATCAGGATAGGAATGGTGAAGGAAATGGTTCGCGGCTGTCTTCTTTACAGGCACGAAGAAGCTCAGGATCAACTTCCAAAGAAAGAAGCCAATATCTTGATCTAAAAGTCAGGGTTCAGAATCAACTCCTGGCTGAAATTGATCCATCTATGGATGTTTCAAGGGTTGCTGAAGTCCGCAAGACGATCCAGGACCTTTACGAACAGATATTGATGGAAGAATCGATCATTCTATCCAGGCCTGAAAAACATCGTTTATTTGAGCAAATCGTGGCTGAGATCATTGGGCTTGGACCGCTTCAGCCTCTGCTGGAAGATCCAGAGATCACTGAAATTATGGTGAACGGTTCAAAGAACATCTATGTGGAAAGAAAAGGTAAGATACAGAGAGTGCCGATCACATTTGAGAATGATGACCATGTTATGCGCATCATTGAGAAGATCGTTGCTCCACTTGGCAGGCGTGTAGATGAATCCAGCCCTTATGTGGACGCAAGGCTTCAAGATGGTTCTCGTGTAAATGCGATCATCCCTCCAATTTCTCTGGTCGGTCCAACGATCACGATCCGATTATTCGCAAAAACGCCATTTACAGTTGAAGATCTGATTAACAACGAGACATTTACACCACAGGCGATCGAATTCTTGAAAGCTTGCGTTAATGGCAAGATTAATATGATGATATCCGGTGGTACTGGTTCCGGTAAAACAACTTTGCTGAACATTCTTTCCGGGTTTATTCCGAATGATGAAAGGATCATCACGATCGAAAATGCTGCGGAGCTTCAACTCAGGCAGGATCATGTCGTGACTCTTGAATCCAGGCCGCCAAATATTGAGGGAAGTGGAGAGATTACTATTCAACAGTTGGTGATCAACTCTTTGAGAATGAGACCAGACAGGATAGTTGTTGGTGAGGTCCGTGATGGCGCTGCATTGGACTTGCTTCAGGCAATGAATACCGGTCATGATGGATCAATGTCTACCGCTCACTCGAACAGTCCAAGAGATACTATTGCACGTTTGGAAACAATGGTGATGATGGCAGGATATGAATTGCCAGTACGAGCAATCAGAGAACAGATTGCTTCAGCTGTAGATCTTATTGTTCATGAGGACCGTTTGCAAGATGGAACCAGGAAAATTGTCAGCATAACTGAAGTGGCAGGCATGGAAGGTGATGTTGTTACTTTAAGCGATCTCTTTGTGTTTGAGCAGACTGGTGTTGATCAAGGACGAGTTATAGGGCAGCTTCGCCCAACAGGACTCAGACCAAAATTCATGGATAAGCTGATTGCTGCCGGGATACATGTCCCACCATCAGTTTTTGGAAGATCAAGGCGCTAAGTCTTTTTGAAAGGATAAGGAATGGATCCAATTATTCTTGGTATTGGTGGCGGGATCATAATCCTGCTATTAATAATTGGGGCGATAGTCACTTTTACAAGTGAAAAATCAGTTGTTGAAAAGCGCTTGGAATCTTACCTGGAAGATGAAGAACTTGAATATGAATATTTGGCATATGGGGATCAGGAAGAGAAAGAATCAGAAGGTTTTCTGACGAAAATGCTGGATCGTTCTATTCAGGGAACAGATTATGCAACCGGGATTGCGCAATAACTAGCACAGGCAGATATAAAGTTGAAACCAGGCGAATATGTGGCGATTTTGATCAGTTCAATCATCGGAGTGGGTGCATTTGGTTTCTTCTTTGGTGGGGGTATGAACCAATTGCTTTCTGCAATTATATTTACCGCTGCCGGAGTTCTTCTCGGTTCGAGAATTCCTAGAATATTTGTCCGCAGGCAACAGGATAAACGTCTCAAAGCATTCAATGATCAATTGTCTGATATGTTGACATTAATGGTGAATGGATTGCGAGCAGGATTCGCAACAATGCAGTCTATCGTAGCAGTATCGAAACAATTACCTGCGCCAATCAGCACAGAGTTTCGTCGAGTTGTTCAGGAAATGCAGCTTGGTCTATCAATGGAAGAAGCAATGAATAACTTATTAAGAAGAATTCCCAGTCCTGACCTTGATCTGGTTGTAACAGCAATGAATGTCCAGAGAGAGGTCGGTGGAAACCTGGCTGAGATTCTTGAAACTATTGCCCATACTATCCGTGAGAGGATAAGGATCAAGGGAGAGATAAAAACTATTACTGCTCAGGTTGTTTACTCTGGAAGATTTCTATCTTTTTTGCCGGTAATTCTAGCGGCAGCGCTCTGGGTCATAAGCAGAGACTATATGATGGAATTTTTCCAGGAGCCAATATGGTGCGGCGTCAGTATATTGGGATTAGGTGGTCTGCTGATCATAATTGGATATGTCATCATGAATAAGATAGCAGATATTGAGATTTAGGAAATAAGGCAAAGAATATGATCAATTCTTCAGCAATATTAGTTTTAGCCATAGTTATTCTTGTGGTTCTAATCATTCTTGTGATACTTGGGCTGCGTGAATCAATCAATGTGGATCCATTGGAAGAAAGATTGATGGAATTCGTTTCGCGCGGTGAGACGACAACTCTTGAAGAGATTGAAATGTCTCAGAGTTTTCTTGAGCGTGTCGTTGTTCCACTGGCTTCAAAATTTGGGAGTATTGCACTCAAATTCACGCCACAGAAGGCATTGGTTGATATCGAAAGAAAATTAGAATTGGCTGGAAACCCCAGAGGTTTAACTCCGACCACATTCTTCTCTGCAAGGATATTTGGATCAATTGGATTATTAGTACTTGCAGTATTAGCTTTATCGTCATCAGACGAATCATTTTTCAGCTTATTAAATATCGCATTAATTGTTGTGGCAACTGTGTCGGGCTTTGTTATCCCAAATATGCTGCTCGAAAATAAGATAAAAAGGAGACAGAAAGAGATCAGGAATTCTCTACCAGATGCATTGGACCTTCTAACAATTTGTGTTGAAGCCGGGTTAGGCTTTGAAGCGGCGATGAAAGAAGTTCAGGATAAATGGGAAAACGAGCTCTCAATGGCATTTGGGCGGGTTCTGCAGGAAATTGGTCTTGGCAAAGTACGAAGAGAAGCTTTAAGAGATATGGCTCACAGGATGGGTGTAAATGAGATGAGCAGCTTTGTAGCTGCGGTTGTACAGAGTGAGCAGCTTGGTGTGAGCCTGGCGAAGGTGCTGAGGATCCAGGCTGACGATATGAGAATAAAACGAAGGCAAAGAGCTGAGGAAGAAGCTCAGAAAGCTCCTATAAAGATGCTCGTCCCAATGGCAGTTCTGTTCTTTCCCTCAATTCTAATAGTTTTACTGGGCCCTGCAGTCTTGATAATGATGCGGTCAGGTTTTGGAGATTTTTAAAAACATTTAGTTACACCAGGGATTCATTGTGGATCTAACTGATTGGCGATTCAAGTTATATTCCCGATTTTGGAAATCAATTGATAATATTTTTCCGCCTGCATGTGTTGGATGTGGTAAAGCAGGTGTTTATTTTTGTGATGAATGTGAACACAATGTATCTCCAATTCAATATGGACAAAATGAATTGGAAGAGGGGGAATATGATGAAGCCGAAAGGAACTCATTTTACTCTGCAAGAGCATTTGCGTATCATAATGGTGTGATGAAAAAAGCAGTTCACAGGTTGAAATATAAGAACGACTTGGGGTTGGGAAAAGTTCTGGCAAAGAAGATAATTAAGACAGTAGAGGACAATAATTGGATAATTGATATTATTGTTCCTGTCCCGCTTGGAAAAAAGAGAAGAAAGGACAGGGGATATAACCAGGCAGAATTGATCGCTTTTCCCCTGTCACATTTCCTGAGGATAAATTATGGACCAAATATTATAAGGAGGTGCAAAGAAACCAGAACTCAGATCGGATTGACTGTAAAAGAAAGATTTGAAAATGTGAACGGAGCTTTTGAAGTAATAGGCGGATCAGCAAAGGGTAAAGCCGTTTTGCTAATTGATGATGTCTATACTTCAGGAGCGACAATGAGATCGGCGGCCCAAGCGTTGAAAGATGCAGGAGCGAGACGCGTCTATTCTTTAACGGTTACAAGAGCAAATGATTTTTATGCTCAAGAAATCTGGTAATATTTAATTAAAGTCAATTGGCGAGGTGAAATATGTCATATCAAGTAGAACTAAAAGCTAGAGGAATTAATCCATCCCCACGATTAACAGAGTATATTGACAAGAAGACCCTGAAACTTGAACGTTATCTAGGAGAAATCAATACGGCGAAAGTTGAGATTTCACATAATAAGAATTCAAGAGATGTGAATGATCGTTATGTAGCCCAAATAACAATATCAGGAAAAGGGTTTGTACTTAGATCTGAGGAAAGACTTGATGATATTTATGCTGCTTTTGATTCTGCGTTAGATAAGATACAAAGAAGGATAGAAAAATATAAAGGTAAAACTTATAGGGGCAGGGGAGATGGTGCATCGATAACTAATTACGAAAATGAAATTGACATGGAAGTAAGCGCGGAAGATTCTTTGTACCAAATTGCTAGAAGGAAGAAATTATCTCTAATTCCCATGGATGAAGAAGAAGCGCTTCTTCAAAGTGAGTTGCTCGGACATGATAATTTCTTTATTTACTACGATATAAATTCAAATTCGGTGAATGTGATCTATAAACGTTGGGATGCTACATTCGGGATCATTGAAACTGAGATTGCATAAAAATTATTCTTTCAGGAAAAACAGATGAATGAAGAACTGATCCGAAAAGCCACTGAACTACTCCTTGAAGGGATCGGAGAAGATACCAAAAGAGATGGCATTCAGAAAACACCTGCACGTGTATCTGAAATGATGGGTGAGATATTGTCAGGTTATGGAACTGATCTCACAGATTTAAAAAAATCGATCTTTCCTGATGAGTTTTCTGATATGGTGCTGGTAAAAGATATTGAATTTTACAGTATGTGTGAGCATCATTTGGTGCCTTTTTTCGGAAAGGCTCAAATCGCATTCATTCCAGATGGGAATTTAATCGGACTATCAAAAATCCCCCGAATTGTTGATGTGTATGCAAAGCGCCTTCAGGTACAGGAGAGAATGACGAAGCAGATCGCCGATAAGTTGGATGAGCTGTTAAGCCCAAAAGGGGTGGCTGTCTCAATCGAAGCATCTCATCTCTGCACGATGATGCGGGGGATAAAGAAGCAGCATTCAAAAATGGTCACGCAAAGTTTTTCGGGGATCTTCCGTGAAGATAAAAGTTATTTGCAGCAATTCCTGCTGTCTATTGGATCCGATACTGCTAAGGAATTAGATATTAAGCTTGATGTCTGATCTTTTTGAAATAATATTCTGATTTACTAATTCAGCTGAAAGAGATTTCAGCTGTTTTTGATTCTCCGGGTTGACGAGATCTGGAAGCAGCTCTGAGAGGGGAGCGGCTATATGGGCAAATTCCCATATCTCCTGATCCACTATTTCTGTGTTGATCATCAAAATATCAATGTCAATTGTGCGGGGTGAATTTTTGTTTTCCGTCCTGATCCTATTTAAATCCAGCTCAATTTTTGTGATCACATTCTGTTTGAAGTCTGTGATTGAATCATTGGTCTCTATTGCTACTACGGCATTCAAAAAGTCTGGGCCATCAAAGCCAATAGAACGTGATGCCCATACAGATGAGCAGCCCAATATTTCACTGACTTCTTTTTTTAATGAATGATAGGCTGTCTTTAGATTTTCTTCAGGGTTGATATTTGAGCCTAATAACAGATAAAGTCTATTCTTTGTAATCATCTTTTGAGCGTTTGATCTTCACACCAACAGATACAGCAAAACGGACAGCACCGGGTTTTTCTACAGTTACCTTAACTTTCTCCACACCTTTTTCTTCCAGGCACAATTTGGCGATGTCTTCAGCCAATGCCTCAACTGTCAGCCTGGCTGCTGTTTCAGCATGGTGCTGTACTTTTTTTGCTAAGGTGCGGTAATTGACACTTAATGTAAGATCGTCGCTTAGGCCTACTTGTTTTGTGTCTGTATAGACAACAAGGTTGATCCTGATCTCCTGTTCCTTTTCTCTTTCCCAATCATTGATGCCTATGATCCCTCGTGCAATAAGGTTTTTGATGATGATCTTGTCCATTTTGTTTTTCCTTTATATTAAATGACGCCCACCGTCAAGATGAATGATCTCTCCAGTTATGTATTCAGGACCGTCCAGTAAAAAGCGTACTGTTTTCAGAACTTCTTCCAATTCTGCCCAGCGGCCTGCAGGCACATTATTGATCAAATCTGATACATCGCCGCCATCACTGGGTGGGAGTATAGCTCCAAAAGCAATACCGTTCACTGTGATGTTTGGGGCAAGTGCAACTGCCATTGCCTCGGTCAGGGATCTAAGCCCAGCTTTACTAATTGTATATGGGAAATGATCTTTACCGGGTCTGA
>JAUWSD010000080.1 GCA_030610225.1 Chloroflexota bacterium | reverse complement strand
GCTCCATTCACGCCCACCGAAGTTGTCCAGATTATGTTGTAAAAAGCTAAGACAAAGCCATAGAGCATCAGAAATCCAAGGTGCTTCTTTTTGACTTTGAGGTGATTTGGCCAGAAGAAACCCAATGCAATCAATAAGGTCAAAACTGCAAACAGGTCTCTCCAGAATGCAAGCACGGGGGCAGGTAAAGAGAAGGTTTCAGTTAAATAACTGATCAATATCGCTGTCGTTGAGAAGATCACTGCACTCCCAATTGCGATCAAGTACCCTTTTGATGTGCTTGAATCTTTTTGTTCCAAAACAAACTCCTCGTGTGAAATCCGCATGATTGTAATTCAATTATTCTCATTAGTATATAAAACAATTTTCATGAACTAATAAGGTGGTTTTTTAATTAATTTCTTCTATTAATAATGCTAATAAAACCCGTCTGTTCTTTTTTTCACAAATATAGTAGAATTTTTTTATTGGGAGCTTGATTTAATCTGAAGCAACCGTTACGTGTTCATTCAACCCAATGATCTATTAGCTAGAGGTAATAGCAAATCAAAAATTTGATAAAAAAGAAGGAACAATGTTCAAGATCATTAAAACCTCCCCATTAGCTGCAGACATTCAAAAAATCATAATTGAAGCACCCAAAATACCCCCAAAACATAAACCCGGTCAATTTCTGATTCTCCGGCTTGATGAATTCGGCGAGCGCATCCCCCTAACTATTTTTAGCTCTGATCCAGAAACTGGGACAGTTACAGTAATTGTTCAAGGTATTGGTAAGACTTCAAAAACACTGAATAAAATGCAAGCGGGGCAATACATCAAAGATGTTGCAGGACCACTTGGCATTCCATCAAAGGTCGAGAAAGTGGGAACAGTGGTAGTGATGGGCGGCGGGTTGGGAACTGCAGTTGCCTACCCCACTGCAAAGGCCTTAAAGGATGCTGGCAATTACATCATTTCGATCATTGGCTATAGAACCTATAATCTCGTTATGCTGGAAGGTGAGATGATGGCAATGAGCGATGAATGCTACATCACCACCGATGATGGAAGCTATGGGATCAATGGTTATTGCACCGCCAAACTGCATGATTTGATCGAAACTGGTACAAAGATCGATCTTGTACACACTGCTGGTCCTCTGCCGATGATGAGAGCTACAGCCAATGTCACCCGACCATACAATATCCACACAGTTGCAAGCCTGAACCCGATCATGGTCGACGGAACAGGTATGTGCGGCGGCTGTAGAGTTACTGTTGATGGCAAAATAGCTTTCGTTTGCGTTGATGGCCCAGAATTTGACGCACATAAAGTTGATTTCGATAACCTGATGAAAAGAAATCAGGCATACCAGAAGTTTGAAAAATCTGTTGACATTGACCACACCTGCAATTTAGAAAAGGTGTTTGAATAAAAATATTCGGAGGCCTCATTTTATATGAACACATTAACTCCAAAAGAGCGCATGCAAATTTCCAGGCAGTCAATGCCTGCGCAAAGCTCTAAGATCAGAGTAGGGAATTTTGACGAGGTCAATCTCGGGTTAAGTGAAGAACAAGTCCTGCTGGAAGCAGCACGCTGCCTGGAATGTAAAAAACACACCTGTGTTGAAAACTGCCCGGTTGGTGTTAAGATCCCGGACTTTATCATTAAGATCTGCTCAGGAGATTATCTGGAAGCAGCCTCTATCATTAAGGAAGACAATATCCTTCCAGCTATCTGCAGCCGCGTTTGCCCGCAGGAACACCAATGTGAAGGTGCCTGTATACTCGGCAATAAAGGCGATGCAGTAGCGATCGGCAATCTAGCCAGATTCGTGATGGATTATGAAAAAGAAAGCGATGTGGAATATAAAGCAGATATCCCACAGAAAACCGGCAAGAAAGTTGCCGTGATCGGCTCTGGCCCCTCCGGTCTTAGCTGCAGCGGCGACCTGATCAGGGCTGGACACGATGTCACCCTATTTGAAGCCTTTCATGAACTTGGTGGAGTGCTGACATACGGTATTCCCGAATTCCGTCTACCGAAATCAATTGTCAAGGAAGAGATCCATAAACTTGCTGACTTAGGTGTTGATTTTCAGAAAAACGTAGTGATCGGCCTGAATGACACCATCCCTGAACTCCTGGAGAATGGTTACGATGCTGTCTTTATCGGTGTTGGCGCAGGGCTGCCATATTTTATCAATATCCCAGGTGAGAATCTTATCGGAGTTTATTCAGCTAATGAAGTCCTCACCCGGGTAAACCTGATGAAAGCATACCTATTCCCTAAATATGACACCCCCATCATTGATTGCAAGGATAAATCAGTGGCTGTATTTGGCGGTGGGAACACTGCAATGGATTCAGTGCGTACGGCAAAACGTCTTGGTGCAAAAAACGCATACATCATCTACCGGCGTTCTGAAGCAGAGCTGCCCGCCCGTATTGAAGAATTCCATCACGCCCAAGAAGAAGGGATCGAATTTATGTTCCTTTCAAACCCGATCAGCTTCCAGGGAAATGACGATGGGTGGCTCACAGGCGTAAAATTGCAGAAGATGGAACTGGGTGAACCGGATGATTCCGGACGCCGCAGACCTATACCTATTGAAGGCTCAGAATTCGATATAGACCTTGATGTCGCCATTATCGCAATTGGGAATGGTTCGAACCCTATCATCCAAAAAACCACACCTGATTTAGAATTCAATAAATGGGGTAATGTGATCGTTGACCCTGAGACAATGCTGACCAGCATGGATTGTGTCTATGCGGGCGGCGATATCGTCTCCGGCGGAGCTACTGTTATCCTGGCAATGGGGGCTGGCAGAAAAGCAGCAGCATCAATAAACAAGTGCCTCGCAAAATAGAATAATCACAAAAAAACAAGAAAAGCTCTGAGAAATCTCAGAGCTTTTTAAATTTAACATTCACTTATGCAAATTAATTTAAAACAGGTGCTGGTTCTATGTTCTTCACTTTTGAAAAGAATATCCAGACCAATGAGATAGAAATGACATAAAGAATTATCGAAGCAATAAATAGAGGTGTAAAGCCAACATTCTCCTGCACTATCCCTGATACGTATAACCCAACTGCCCAGCCCACATTCCATGACCACAGCCGAATACTGTTCACCAAACCCTGCCTCTTTTCAGATACCTGCTCCATAGAGAAAGCATCAAACAAAGGCATAGCCATATTCACTACCGATCCACGAATGAGGAAGGATAATAATACCAGCCAGGTGACCGGCGAGAATCCAATTACTGCAAAACCTATCACGCTCAGGCCCAAAGTTATCGACAGGAATCTGATCGTTCCCCCCATCCTTTTTACCAACAGCGGCCCGACCAAACAAGCGATCCCCGTTAAAAACGAGAGTAAACTGAACATCCATCCCAGCCCATCACTCTCCAATCCATGTTCTTGGGTAAAGAAGACATTGAAGAAAGGGACGATCAGGGACGCGCCCAAGGCAAGCGTTAATTCTGGAAGAGCTAATTTGATTGTCATGGGATCTTTGATCACCGGCCAGATCGATTTTGGCTCTTTTGTTGTTAATTTATCAGTATCCACTTCTGGTTTTGCGTCTGGTTTGCGGATCATTGCAATTGGGATCAATGCCAAACATGACAGCACTATTGAAGAGATCAAAACAATTTCATATGCTAATAAGTTATTCTCTCCAAGATTCAATAAATTAGTGAAAAACTTTGGGAATTGTCCGTACATCGCATTCCCAAATGTACTTGCCAGGGGGAATAAGGCAAAACCTATGCTAAATACCAATTCACGGTTCGCTTTATCAGAAACTTCCATCATAAATGGGGTTCGAGACATCCCGTAGAGCTGGCCTGCACCACCCCAAATTGCTGCCATTACCAGCATAAAGGTTGGCTCAGGGTTCAGAACCAGCAGCACCATCGCTATACTGGCAACTGTAAAACCCATCAGCATGGCAGGTCGTCTCCCGATCTTGTCTGAGACCATCCCCATTGGAATTCCAAACACGAGTGCTGAGATGACAGGTACAGCATTGATCAAACCCAGAAACTCAAGGTCAAACCCAGCTTCGATGATATAAAGGTTGAAGAACAGAATCCATCCAGAATAAAATGCTCCGTCTACCATTGTGGCGACAAAGAATAATTTTGCAGATCGGTTCAATGATCTTATCTGTTTGTATAATGTTCTGAAGAACCTTATCATGACGTAAACAACCTTCTCAAAAATATTGCCTGATCAGAACATCCTGTTCAGGCATTTGACAGTAAATTATATACTTCAAACAAAAAATTATAGCATACTAATTTCTTCCAACTAACTTGCCAGGAATTAAAATATGCTGAGTTTGCTAACTATCGAATATGCAAGTTGGAGACATAAAATCTGCTGAACTACAAAAAATTATTATAAAATATACTATCAATTATATTTTAGTGAGCATTGAACTAAGCTATAATTTCTTATCGCAATTTATTATCAATGAACATCAGAAAAGGAGTTTCTATTGTCATTTGAGTCTGCATTAGTTATAGCTGGAGCTATTATCCTTTCAGTCGGTCTTTACTATTCTTTTATGATCGTATCTATCCTGCGAAAACAAAATATGGCTATTGCCTGGATAGTTCTAACAGCAATGATCGTCTTTTTTCTCTTGGCTTTCGTTCTATATGCTCTTCAGACTTTAGGGTTCATCACTCTAACTATCCCCATTGAATCTATCACAGCATTCGTATTCTTCTTTGGTTCAATTTTCGTGCTGATATTAACAGTTGTGAACAGCCGGCTATTTATTGATCTCTTCGGAATTAGACTGTCAGACAAAGAGGCTATCCTGAAGTTCGCAAAATTTATAGACATCCATCCTTTCTTCCTGCAGTCCAGGATGAGCCCTGAGTACACAATAACCTGCGATGCATGCGGAAAAAATGTTAAATATTCGATCCCGGATATTGTTCGATCACACCCAAACCTTGAAAGAGGGGTTAAGATCGAAGAAGCGATGGGAACTGTTAACTACACCTTTTTCCTTCGTCACCGCTGTGAGGGCGCTATCAGGGAAATTCCTGTCACGCATGATGAGAAATTTGAATATAGATCAAAGAGGGCTTCACGGATCTTATAATGAATGTTGAAAAAATCAATGAACTAACCGGGTATGTGATCCCTATCGGCAATGGTGCCGTTGGGAAGACAAGTCTTGCCAGAGTGATGAGTAACTTTACATCTGACCACCGCAACTATGGGCATCTGCTTAATGGCGTATCAAAAACCAAGAACCTGGAATTTGAGTTTATTCCGACAACATTGCGAATCGCAGATAAACCACATAAAGTCCTGATCCAGATGCTGGTTCCTCCGGGGCAAAAAGAAGACGCCGGAGATCAAAACAGCCGCTCCTTCAACCAGGTCATGGACATCTTCCAGTTCTACATTAAACGCGTTGATGTAATCCTGTTCACCTACAGTCTCACCAGCCGTGAATCCTTCAACGATCTGATGTTTTGGCAGAATGCCATCCATGAATATGTCAATGAGGCCACCCACTTCATTCTTCTTGGGACCCATAAAGATCACATTGAAAACATTGAAGTCACAGAAGAACAGATACTAAAAGGGTTGGATTATCTGGAGGGTGAAGTAAAGAAAAACCTGCCGCGGTGGGTGGGAAAATGTACCCACCTGGAAGTATCAAATTTAACAGGTGAAAATTTCCTGAAATTATTCGCCTATCTGGCTGGGGCAATATTCAGATCGCGAAAGATCATTCCCTAAAAATTACTATCTCAAACCTTTGTGTTTACTGTTGATAAATGGACTGATTGTGCAATTACCCAATCACTTCTTCTGCCATTCCCTGTAAAGTTTCAATTATCTCCGGGAATTTCTCTTTGATCTCAGCAGAAATATCTGCCCCCATCTCAAACTGGGCAGCTTCAACCCCAAGTATACGGACCGTTTCGGGCATCTCATCTGGTCTTAGTTCACGCCCAAGTTTTAATGATTCTGCAGCTCCCCATCCATGAGTGGACTTTGAACTGGAAACAAAAGAAGCAAGCTGTTTT
>JAUWSD010000177.1 GCA_030610225.1 Chloroflexota bacterium | reverse complement strand
ATGAACCGGATGACCCCATGAAAAATGTTACTGAGATCATTGTAGCGAAGCACAGAAATGGTCCTGTCGGGTCAGTTCAGCTGGTCTTCCGCGAACATTTAGCCCAATTTGCCACAGCCCAATTGCCACTTAATAGATAGGCTGACTTGCTATGAATGACGACACTCGATCTCAAATTGAAAACCCAGGCCAGTTTAATATCCCTGAGTCCTTCATTACTGACCACCTTTCAAAGATAAACGATCCAGACCTATTTAAATTACTCCTGTATATTTTTTGGAGATTCGATAAAAGCAGATCGGAGATCAAATACATCACAGCAAATAATATATTGACAGATGAGATCTTCTGCGAAAATTTTGGCAAGAACAGGGATGAGATCAGCAGGCAAGTTAATAAATTATTGACGGATGCTATTGAAATCAAGGTCCTGATAAATTGTTCTCACCCTGCTCAGGCAGATAATAAACTCTACTTTTATAATTCAATTATGAATCAGCAAGCGATCGAACTTATCGAGTCCGGTGAGATCAAGATCGAAGATATTGAAGATATATCACTAGCGATCAACAAGCCGAATATCTATAAATTGTATGAAGAAAACATAGGCCCCTTGACACCATTGATCGCCGAAACACTCGAAGATGCGATAAACACTTACTCATCAGATTGGATCGAAGAAGCCGTCCAGATCGCAGTCGTGAACAATGTCAGGCGGTGGAAATATATCCAGGCTATCCTAAATAGCTGGCAGGAAGAAGGAAAAAATGCCCGAAGAGATCAAAAAGATACTAAAGAAGACAGAGAAAAATATCTCAAAGGAAAGTTCAGCGACCTCATCAAACATTGAGCATCGTGATCTTGGAAAACCAGACTGCCCGATTTGTCATGGGCTGGGATATATTACTCTGGATGTTGCTGAAACAGATCCCCGCTATGGAGAGATCTCAGTTTGCACTTGCCGCAGCGAAGAAGTCAGCAAATATCAACTGGATCGTCTCTACAAACTCAGCCACCTTGATGAGCTTCAGGATCTGACCTTTGACAATTTTGAGACCAGAGGTCGGGTGGGACTCGGAGCGATGCAAGCTGAATCAATCGATTACGCCTACCAGATTTCAAAACACTACTCTTCAAACCATGATGGCTGGCTCCTCCTGCAGGGTAAATACGGATGCGGAAAGACGCACTTGGCTGCTGCGATCGCGAATGAGTCAGTCGTGAATGGTGTCCAACCTCTTTTCATCACAGTCCCCGATCTGTTGGACACTCTCAGGTTTTCATATGACAATCCAAAATCAACCTTCGAGCAGCGCTTTGATGAGATCAGAAATTCAGCGCTTTTGATCCTTGATGATTTTGGCACCCATAATGCTACTGGTTGGGCCCAGGAAAAACTTTTTCAAATCCTGAATTACCGTTATATCAATAAGTTTCCAACAGTCATCACAACAAATTTATCTCTAAACGAGATTGAAGGACGGATCAGATCACGCCTTGAAGATCCGGAATTAGTAACTCGGGTTCTGATCAATGCTCCAGACTATCGCAGACTAAAAGACGACACCAGTCATCCAGAGCTCTCATCACTGAACCTGCACTCAAAGAGAACCTTTGGCACCTTCGACCTTCGTAAAGGTGAAGCCCTGAAAGCTGAGGAACTCCAATCGCTTCAACGCGCGTTCAAAGCAGCAGAGAATTATGCAAAAGATCCCGCTGGCTGGCTGGTATTTATCGGGCCTTATGGAAGCGGTAAAACCCACCTGGCAGCATCAATTGCCAACTACCGGGCAAGTGAAGGTCACCCCCCGCTCTTTGTGGTCGTCCCAGACCTGCTTGATCACCTGCGTGCTACTTTTGTGCCGCGCAGCTCTGTCAGCTACGACAGGCGTTTTGAAGAGATACGCAATGCCCCACTCCTTGTTCTGGATGATCTGGGAACCCAATCTATGACTCCCTGGGTAAAGGAAAAGTTATATCAACTATTCAATTACAGATATAACGCCGAACTGCCCACGGTGGTGACATCCTCAGACAGTTTGGATGAAATGGATGCCAGGATAAGAAGCAGGTTATCTGACACAAGACTGTGCTCTATTCATTACATAAACATGCCCACTTACACAGGTTTAAAATAAGAAAACATTAATAAATCGGATCGCGCATTCATACTTAAAGTTTGAAAGTATAATACAGCCTGAGGTAATCATGAGAGAAGCATTAGAAAGAAAAGAAACTGAACTGATCGAAAAGTTATTGACGCTTGGTTCGATGGTCAGCAAAGCAACCTTGGACTCAGTAGAGGCACTGGGTGATAGAGATATTCCCCGTTCAAGAGCGATCTATGAGGCTGATATTGAAATCAATGAATTGCGTTTTGAGATTCAAAATGAAGCATTGATCACCATTGCCACTCAGCAGCCAATGGCAACAGACTTGAGAATTCTGGCTGCGGTTTTGGATATTTCATCTGATCTTGAACGCATGGGCGACTACGCCAAAGGTATCTCAAAAGTAAATATTCGAATTGGCGAAAATAAAATGGTGCGCCCATTGATCCACATCCCTGAGATGGCAAAGATAGCCACCCAGATGCTGGCAGATTCATTGAAAGCTCTCAAAGAGCGCGATGAAGAAGCAGCTCGAACCATCTATCTCAGAGATGACGAAGTAGACAACCTTTATGAGCAAGTCTACAAAGATATGAATGATGCCACCATGAAAGAAGTAGCATCATTGGAGGATGCAAATTATTTGATCTGGGCTGCACATAACCTAGAACGCATGGCAGACCGGGTCACAAATATTTGCGAAAAAGTCCTGTTTGTGATGACAGGCGAAATGATCGAGCTTGAGGACGCTGAATAAATAAGATTTCAAAAGACCATCTAAGATGGTCTTTTTATTTTTAGTAAACATAATTAAATAAACTCTTGGAGGAGAATGCATATATGGAGCTTCTGAAGGAAAGGATCTTATCAAAAGGAAAAAATTTGGGGAACGGTATTTTAAAAGTTGACGGTTTCATCAACCATCAGGTTGACCCGATGTTGATGAATGAGTGTGGGAAAGAATTCGCAGAATTATTCAAAGATACTGGTGCTACCAAGATCCTGACAGCTGAAATATCCGGGATTGCCCCGGCAGTCTTTACCGGTATGCATATGGACCTCCCTGTAGTTTATGCACGAAAATCCAAGCCAGTTACCATGACCGAACAGATCTTCCTCACT
>JAUWSD010000053.1 GCA_030610225.1 Chloroflexota bacterium | reverse complement strand
CGCACATGGTCTGCTTGGTCTTTTAGCGGTTTGGTCCGGCAGAGCTATACCTGTCCTGATCTCAAAACAATAATTTTATTCCTGGCTATTAGTTCTTTAGTACAGTATTAATATTTTCTTTCCCAATCATAAATATCGTATAATCAAAATTAAGGATATACAAAAGATATTAATTACATGGGGTAGAAGTCCATAGGAGATAAAAATGTCAGAGTACACTTCCATACTGGTAGAAAAGATCGAACAGGTCGCACTGAGCCGCCTAAACCGCCCTAAGGCCTACAACGCACTGAACAAAGAACTTCTGGCTGAGCTGATGGGGGCACTTGCCTCTTTTGATGCAGACGATTCAATCGGAGCGATAGTGATCACCGGAAGCGACAAGGTGTTTGCGGCAGGCGCTGACATTTCTGAGATGGCAGGTAAATCCGCTGTTGAAATGTGTGATCTAGATAATATTTCAATATTCGACAAAATTATGACCATCAGCAAACCGATCGTTGCTGCGGTTTCCGGTTTCTGTCTGGGCGGGGGTTCAGAACTGGCAATGTCCTGCGATATGATCGTTGCTTCTGAGTCAGCTGTTTTTGGTCAGCCAGAGATCAACCTTGGGGTGATCCCCGGCGCTGGAGGCACACAGCGTCTGACCCGCGCCGTTGGGAAAGCTCTCGCAATGGAGATGGTCCTGAATGACAGACGCATCACTGCCCAGGAAGCTCTTCAAGCCGGGTTGGTGAATAGAGTTTACCCACTCGATAGCTATTTTGATGAAGCTCTTAAGCTGGCTGGGGAGATCTCAGTCCGTGCTCCTTTAGCACTCGCGGCATGTAAAAAAATGGTAAACTTGGCTTATGAGAAGTCGCTGAAAAAAGGATTAGCGGAGGAACGCCAGGCTTTTTATGATCTCTTTGATAGTGAAGACCAGGACGAAGGCATGCAAGCCTTTTTAGAAAAACGAAAACCTGAGTGGAAAGGTAAATAGTGAATTTTCGTCAACTGATTAAAGCATTTAAGAAATTAAAATTAGACGGAAGCAGGCCTGTATTGGTGCACGCCTCTGTTTCTTCTCTGGGCAAACTCAAGGGCGGGTCAGAACAGTTATTGGGGGCTCTTTTGGAAAATTTTGATTCTGTGATAACTCCAACATTTACCTTTAAGACCATGATCACCCCTGAAACCGGTCCCGAAAACAATGCCATCGAATACGGCAGCAAGCTCGATCTGAATAAAATGTCTGAGATCTTTTATCCGAACATGCCCGTTGATAAGAGAATGGGTATTTTTGCAGAAACTCTTCGAAAACACAAGGAAGCCTCCCGCTCAACCCATCCGATCCTCTCGTTTGCCGGAATAAATGCTGAGAAATATCTGAACGCACAGAGCCTCTCAAGGCCGCTGGCGCCAATTGCTGCGCTTGCAAAAGATAAAGCATACACCATGCTGATCGGTCTTGATCACACCAGAAATACAAGCATCCACCTTGGAGAACAGCTTAGCGGTAGAAAAACCTTTACGCGCTGGGCACTGGTCTCAGATATGGTTGCGGAATGTACCGGTTTTCCCTCTTGTTCAGGCGGATTTAACGCCGTGCTGCCCTACATGTCACCTTTCATCAATTTCGCGAAGATCGGTGATGCTGAAGTGCAGGTCATGCAGATGGATGTACTTGTAAAAACCGTCCAGCAGTTGCTATCTTCAGACTCCAGTGCACTGCTGTGTGACAATGATGAATGTCACCGGTGCCAGGCCGTCCGCGCTGAGCTGGAATAACAATTAAAACTTAAAAGACAAGAGCAGCCGATCGGCTGCTCTTTTTTTTTGATTACTCTGTCTCTTCGACCGCTTTCACATCCGGGAAGAACTGCCGCACTGTACCTGCGATCCAGCCCTGCAGGGTGGTTTCGGTCATATCACATTCGCTGCATGCCCCGCCCATCTTTACCTTCAAAACTTTGTCTTCATAAGACACAAATTCAACCCAGCCGCCGTGATACTGTTCAATATAGGCGCTGATCTGCTGGACCAATGCCTCCATCCTGACATTATCATCTGCTATTTTGTGATTGTGTTTGAATTCCATTTACAACTCCTTAATATTAATTAAGTATATCAGAGAAGAAAATAAAAAAAATGAGCGGAGTGACCGCTCATTTCTATTGGTTAACTTATTAACTCTTCTTGAGCTTGAAAATCACTTCATTATCCTTGTTTACATCAACAAGCGCGGTATCACCCTTGGTGAATTCGCCTTTTAACAACTTGACCGATAATGGGCTCTCCACATACTTCTGTAATGAGCGCTTCAATGGCCTTGCTCCAAAGGCAGGATCATATGCTTCATTTGCGATCCACTCCCGAGCTGCCTCAGTGAGTTCAACGCTCAATCCGCGGTCACTTAAGCGCTCCTGGATCTCTGCCATCTGCAGGTCTACGATCTCTTTCATCTCGTCCAATGAAAGCTGCGAGAAAGTGATGATCTCATCGATCCTGTTCAGAAATTCCGGCCTGAAGGTGTCTTTAAGCGCTTTCTCGATCTTGCGGTGTGATTCTTTCTCTTCTTCATCGCCTTCAGCCTGCAGGAATCCGAGCGAACCAGAGCTGCGTACAAACTCTGTGCCAAGGTTGCTGGTCATGATCAACACAGTATTCCTAAAATTGACCACACGTCCCTGGCCATCTGTCAATCTGCCATCGTCCAATATCTGCAGGAGCGAGTTCCAGATTTCTGGGTGGGCCTTTTCGATCTCGTCGAACAGGATCACGCGGTACGGTCTGCGCCTGACAGCTTCTGTAAGCTGGCCGCCCTCTTCGTAGCCCACATATCCGGGAGGGGCGCCAAACAATCGGGAGGCGTTGTGCTGTTCGCGATATTCGCTCATATCAATGCGCACAAGGGCATCTTCATCGTCAAACATAAATTCTGCCAACGCTTTGGCGAGATGGGTCTTACCAACCCCAGAAGGCCCGATGAATATAAATGAACCGATCGGGCGTTTGGGATCTTTTAACCCAGACCTTGCTCTGCGGATCGCGTCCGCCAGGGCTTTGATCGCTTCAGTTTGCCCAACAACAGATTCCTGAATTCGGGCTTCCATATTTAGTAGTTTTTCTGCTTCGGTCTCCATCATCTGGGTAACCGGAATGCCCGTCCACTGGGCAACGACTTCGGCGACATCATTCACATCCACGACTTCATCCAACTCGTGTTCACTTTCCCATTTAGCTCTTTTCTCTCTATATTCTTCTTCGACCTTAAGCCGCTTTGTTTTTAATTCGGCTGCGCGCTCATAGTCTCTTTCAAGACCGGCTTTTTCTTCTTCTGCCTGGACTCTTTCAAGTTCAGTTTTCATTTCTTTCAGGTCTTTCGGCAGTGAGAATAAGGCAACGCGCAATTTTGCAGCTGCTTCATCCATCAAGTCGATGGCCTTGTCAGGCAGTCTTCGGTCCGAGAGATAGCGGGATGAAAGCTTTACGGCTGAAACAAGCGCCTCGTCTGTGAAACTGACATTATGATGCGCTTCGTAGCGATCACGCAAACCCTGCAGCATCAGGATAGATTCTTCTTCGCTTGGTTCTTCGACAAATACTGGGGCAAAACGTCTTTCCAGTGCAGCGTCTTTTTCGATATGTTTGCGATATTCGTCTAATGTTGTTGCGCCAACTGCCTGTAATTCGCCACGCGCCAGTGCTGGTTTCAGCATATTGGATGCATCCAACGCACCCTGTGCCGCACCTGCTCCAACCACCGTGTGCAGCTCGTCAATGAACAGGATGATCTCACCCTGAGCCTTCTGCACTTCTTCGATAGACGCCTTCAGGCGTTCTTCAAATTCACCCCTGAAACGTGATCCTGCGATCATGGCTCCGAGGTCAAGCGAGATGACTTTTTTGCCTTCCAGAATTTCTGGTACATCATTTGTGGCAATCTTCTGGGCCAAACCTTCTACGATCGCTGTTTTTCCTACGCCGGCTTCGCCGATCAGAACAGGATTGTTCTTCTTTCTGCGGGAGAGGATCTGGATAACCCTCAATATTTCTGAATCGCGACCGATAACTGGGTCCAGCTTGCCTTCGCGTGCCATCTGCGAAAGATCGCGTGAATATTTCTCCAAAACTTTATAGCGGGATTCGGCTTGAGGGCTATTCACCCGTTGTCCGCCTCGCAGTTCCTGAATCGCTTTGAAAACGCGCTCTTTGGTGATTCCCTCACCGACCAACACCTTCGCAGCGGGAGTGCTTTTCTCATTCATGATTGCAAGGAAAAGATGCTCTGTTGAAATGTATTCATCCTTCAGCCTGTTTGCTTCTTTATTTGCCTCGTCAACAATGCGCTTTACACGTGGGGTAATGAATATCTGCCCTGATCCGCCGCCAAATATGTTTGCCTTGGGGCTGGTGCGCAGAATGTAATCCAAACGCTCTGTCAGGGCTGCCGAATCCACCTTCATGATCTCCAACAACTGTGAAACCACGCCCTGGGGCTGTTCTATCAACGCTACAAGAATATGTTCTGTATCTATCTGGTTATGATCGTAGCGGTCGATTATCTGAGCAGCCCGTTGGGCTGCTTCCTGTGCTCGCTCTGTAAACCTGTCAAATCTCATCATTTTAAATAATCCTATGTGTGATTTATTTTATCGATTCAATCAAGTTAATTATATTGATCGAATGTATACTGGCTGATAAATTTTTATAAGAGATTCGTATGAATCTCAGTGTAAGTTTTCTAAAGATCTATTGCTCTGGGGTAGCGGTAGCAAGATAATGCAAAGGAACCCAGCCTGTGCGTCCCAGGTCGTCGATCACATCAACCCAAACCCAGCCTTCGTAGATCTCATAACCATATAATATGCTGACAATGCTCTCTTTGCTGAGGAAACCAACTTCAGGTCCGCCTGGAGATAAGCGCATATTTATGCCGGAACAGCTCATGTTTGATAAGCTAGATGTAACAGGTGTGCCAGTTGGCGTTGGTGTTGGTGTTGGTGTTGCAGACGCTGTTGGCGTTGGAGAAGGCGTCGGGGTTGGTTCCAGTGTGGCTGTTGGAATCAATGTTTGAGTTGGGGTGGGGCTTGGACCCAGTGTTGCCGTGGGTGTCGGTGTTGGCGGAATTGCCGGGTCAAGCTTATTGGCAAATACCTTGTTGATTTTCAAGGCAACCGTTTCCTGTAGTCTGGCAGCAATATTTCCCTGGAGCTGAAGGCTGTCTTCATATCCAAATTCTGCCAGCGGTTCAGAAACCAAAATCGTGATGGTTATATTATAAACATCCTCAAATTCCAACCAGTCAATATCTGACAGCTCAGCACCAAAAAACTCAACTTCCTCGGTTACAACTTCGTTGATCTCGCGGGTCAGGTTCGCGTCCTGGACAAAATTGTAGCTCTGCCAGCCAAGGGGGGCCAGGAGCATGAATGTTATCAAAAAGGTTATCTGCATTGTGCGCGGTATTTTGCCTTCACCTTCTTTTCGGCGTGGCATAAAACCCAACGCCCAAAATATAAACATAGCGGAAGCTGCGATCGTGATAACGTTTGTAAAGAACATTAGCAATGCTCCACCTGCTATGTTCCAGTCTCCAAGAGCCAAGCCCACACCAATCGTACACAATGGCGGTGCAAGCGCTGTAGCAATTGCTACACCCGGCAATGCTGCTGATAGATTTGGCTGCACAAGTGCAAACGATGCAGCTAACCCGCCCGCCAATGCAATCCCAAGATGGAAGGGGGACGGACGCGAATTACTGATCACTACGCCCGGTATATCCTGTAGATTGATAAGTGGTAATAATCTGTTTGTGAGCGCTATCAGTGCTGAAATTATCACGATCAGCAAAGCGCCCTGTAGAAGCGATTTGACCGCGTTTCTCAGCAGGATCGCATCTCCGCGAATTGACGCCAAGCCGATGCCTAATACGGGGGACATCAGGGGAGCTACAAGCATGGCCCCGATAATGGTTGCCGCAGAATCGGTCAGCAAACCAAAGGTTGCGATCATACATGAAAGAATTGCCATTACAAAGAAATCGAAGTCCGGCTCAGACTCTTCCCTCAGCTGGATCTGCACATCACTACGGCGTTCCCTGTCTACCGGGGGAACCATCCTGCGCCATAAAAAAACAAGCCTGATGCGCAGCCTATTAAGATAATAGACGATCTTACCTGGAAGATCATCCGGTGGTTTCGGGATCACTGAAGGAATTTCGTTGTTTGCTTTTTGATGTTCTGGCATAGCTTTTCCTGTGAAGTTATTTTACTCTGAGAGAGATTTATTCACTTCTATTTTATGCTGTGATTTATAAATAGATATAAATAGGAGTAATTTCATGGACTTTCTACGAATAATTAACTAATTATGATAAGATATGGAAAAAGGAGTATTGCCCATGTCAAATATAGGATCATTTATACAAGAAGCTGACTGGCGGAAAGAAAAACACTCCCCGCTTATTGAAGGACCAGATGCTGTAAGCGCAGGAGAAATATTCGAGCTGACAGTTGGTTTAAGCCCGGAGATCGTACACCCTAATACAACAGAGCATCACATTAGCTGGATCACCCTTTACTTCCACCCGGAAGGAGCCAAGTTCCCCCACCAAGTTGGTCATTTTGAATTCAGCGCCCACGGTGAATCTGCTCAGGGTCCAAACCTTGGGCCAGTCTATACACATCATCAAGTAAAGACTTTCCTGAAGGTTGATAAGCCCGGCACCCTCTACGCCCTCTCGCTTTGCAATATTCACGGACTGTGGGGAGCAAAAAAGGAAATCGGCTTAAACTCGTAAGGGGATGAAAACTAAATGTTGGAATATCAATAGAATTGAGAAATTGTTCTCAATTTAAATCATTTTTTAGTCACATAAGGAGAATTTATGCGCGCAATGACAAAAGCAAACCTGGAAGCCGCCTTTGCGGGTGAATCCCAGGCACACATGAAGTACTTGATCTTTGCAGATGTTGCAGAGAAAGATGGTTTTCCGGAAGCCGCACGCTTATTCAAGGCCATCGCCCACGCCGAGCGTGTCCACGCAACAAACCATTTGAAGCAGCTTGGAAATATCGGGAAGACCCCGGACAATCTTGTTGCCGCTTTTTCCGGCGAGAACTATGAGGTCACAGAGATGTACCCCGCCTTCGATGCAGTTGCTAAACTGCAGGAAGAAAAAGGTGCTATCCGCAGCTTCTACTATGCCAATGAAGCTGAGAAGATCCACGAGGTTATGTTCAAAACTGCTCATGAAGCGGTGCTATCCGGCAACGACATTGAATCTGCTTATGTCTATGTCTGCCCAGTCTGTGGCCATACACATATTGGCGATTTGCCAGATAAATGCCCCATCTGCAATCTTCCAAAAGACAAATATCTTGAATTCTAGAATAAAAAAGGACTGCGATCGCAGTCCTTTTTTTTATGATCTAAATTAATTTACTCTGTAACAGGGATCTGTTCCAGTTTATCAACCATCTCTGATAATACATCATAGCCGCCCTGCCAGAACTCTACAGTGCGAATATTTACACCTGCGCGGTCAAGTATATCTGCCGGGGCCATTGAGCCACCCGCCTTCAATATGTCCAAATAGCGCGGGATAAATGATTTACCTTCATTTTTAAACTGTTTGTACAAGGACAATACCAGCAGCAGACCAAATGAATATGCATAAACATAGAATGGGACTGCATAAATATGGGGGATCGAGACCCATTCCCATTTGAATTCTTCGCTAAGCTACAGCGAATCTCCAAACTGG
>JAUWSD010000186.1 GCA_030610225.1 Chloroflexota bacterium | reverse complement strand
GCAAGTGCCCCCATCAGCTCAGCCAGAAGTTCTTTGTTGAGTGCGTTGTAGGCCTTGGGGCGGTTCAGGCGGATCAGGGCGACCCGTTCGATCTTTTCTACCAGTATGGAAGTGTACTCCGACATTTTTATCTCCTATGGACTTCTACCCCATGTAATTAATATCTGTTGTATATCCTTAATTTTGATTATACGATATTTATGATTGGGAAAGAAAATATTAATACTGTACTTAAGAACTAATAGCCAGGAATAAAATTATTGTTTTGAGATCAGGACAGGTATAGCTCTGCCGGACCAAACCGCTAAAAGACCAAGCAGACCATGTGCGCCCATATTGATAATTGCCCGTGCCAGCTGGCCGCCTTGAAGTAAGCCCAGCGTTTCGATGCTGAAAGTTGAGAAGGTGGTGAAGGCTCCCAATACGCCAACCAGGACAAAGGACTTGGTCTGGGGGTCGATCGAGGCATTGCTTTCAAAGTAGTAAAAGATCAGGCCAATGATGAAGCTGCCAACAAGGTTCACCGTCAGGGTGCCATATGGAAAGCCAGTTGCTTTTGTGATGTTCTGAATATAGCCGCTAAGAAGGTAACGAAGCACAGCTCCCACAAAGCCGCCCATCCCGATCCAAAAAATAGTTCCCATTGATCTCTCCATTGATATTTATTCTTCCAGTCCCCAATCTTCATAAGTGATTGTGCTTTCACAGACAGGGAAATCACCAGGATTATCGTTCTGGTTTAGAGTCAGATTGAAGTAGGGGCTTGGGTCGATTGTGTTCTTGAATAGGGTCTCATTCAGGAATGAGCCTGTTCCGTCATCTTTTACAATTGAGAAATGCAGGTGCAGGCCGGTTGGGTTTAGCGGGTCTCCAGAGTAGTTGCCCATATATCCAAGAAGTGTTCCTGACTCTACGAAAACTTCATAAGTGCCTTTCGGGAATTCATCAGAGATGAAACTATTTCCTTCTACATCTGCCATATGAGTGTAGTAAGTCCAGATCTGGCGGTTTGGCTCAAGCGGGTCATTTGGGATGCGGACGATGACGGTTGAGATCCAGCCGCTCTCCCTGGTCAGGTATCCGTCGTATGCTGCATAGACCGGTGTAATTCCAGGTTCGGTTCCAGAGAAGATATCAATGCCAGTGTGGATTGTTCTTATGCCGTAAGACTGTCCCCATAAACCAAAGATCACGCCCGTGGTTGGAAACGCGAACGGCGAATCATCACAATGCATTCCCGGCTTGAGCATTACAGCATCAAATTTTTCCGGATCAGAGATAAAGGATGGATAATCTGTCCAGCGGCCATAGCCCTGGGAGAAGAAAGATTTGTATATGAAGTATCCGCTGATCACTATGACCACAATAGCGCTCAAGATGCCCAAAAGACACCCGCGTTTTTTTGGTTTTAAGGAGATTGGTTTCATTTGCTGATCTTTACCACTTCCGCATTTGTATGTTTGAGAAGGACTGCGCTTTCTATCCCCAACATTGTCATCAGGTCTCCTCCGCCACCGTATACGGTGTGACATTCCATGACTGAGGGGTCAATGATAGTTTTGATCTTTTCTTTATGTCCAAAAGGTGGGACTGTTCCGATCTTGTAACCTGTGAACTCGAAAACTTCAAGAGCTTTCGCTATCCTCAACTGGCGTTTGCTGACTCCAAAATGTTTCCGCACCATTTTTTTGTCGATCGGTGAAGTTCCAGCGCTGATCACCAGCACAGTTTTTTCATCAAGGAAGAACAGGATCGATTTGATGATCTGGTGTTGGGAAACGCCCAGAGCAACCGAAGCCTGGATAACTGTTTTTGTGCTCGCATCCAGAACCTCGATCTTGCCGGAAATTCCGTGCTTCTCCATATAATCCTCTAAATCAAATGAAGAAAGCAAATTTTTACTAAGCATAACGCACCTCTTTTATCGAACGAGGATTATACCTTAATAAAATCATTCAATAAGCATATGAATATTGTTAGATTAGAAAATGAATGGAAACCGTCAGGATAATTATGGTAATATTCAGGAAAGAGGTGGGGCTTATGCCCCACAATAAAAAGATGACAGAAAAAGAAAAAATAACAATTATAGAAGGCCCGGCACCAACCTTTGAATTGGTGAATGACAACTGGGTAAACGGGATCATCGAAAGCCCAACAATCGCAAATATTGCGGTCACACAAGTGCGTACATTTAATGGCCCTGCGCTTGTTGAGCGCTGTTTTCGTTCCTGGAAGCAAAAGGAATTGATCAATCTGGAATTCAAAGACCCGGATGGCCTGGTATTGGAAGTTCCGATCATTGCAGCCCGAAGCACAGTTTCAGACGAAGGGCAGTTGCTTCACCTCTGGGTGCGCTTGCCGGAGAGCGACATGGACATTGAGTTTGAGTTTGAAGATTCAGAAGACGACGATTTCTCTGATGATGATTATGAGGATTTTGATGATGGCAATGACATCGTTGATTTCTAAACGAATCAATAAAATTAAAAGCACTCCGCATGGAGTGCTTTTTTTGTGTTTGTTTACATAATTAATTTAAGAAGATCAGGTATCCTGCAATCCCCCCAAAAACAAGCAGCGTGATCAGAACAGCCCACAGTAATTGATCATCGGTGCGGAGGTTCCTGGTTTCTAATGAAAAAACATCTCCTGCAATATCAAACTGGGGGCCGCCGAACCAGGCGACTATCACTCCAGCTACAAGCCCGCCCACATGTCCCCAGTTATCGATCCCGGGAGTCATGCCGATCAAGAGGTTGATGGCCGCTATCTGCACCACTGATTTCAGCGAGCGCCTGGCTCTTTCCCCAAACACTTTCTGGTTCATATACGCGAATATGCCGTATGCCCCCAGGAGGCCAAAGATAGCAGTTGAGGCGCCGACCGAGGGGGCTTCTGTCAGGGCAAATGAAGCCACAACACCGCCAAATCCCGATGCGAGGTAAAGTAAGAGGAACTGCCAGCTTCCATAGAAGCGTTCCATCT
>JAUWSD010000201.1 GCA_030610225.1 Chloroflexota bacterium | reverse complement strand
GGCATTCTATCTGCTTGCCTTCCTGGGTCTGCTGAGTGGAATATTCTGGCTGGCAGAGAGCCGTAAGAAACAGAAGCTTGAAATTGTTGAATAGATCAACTAAATTTGAATTAAAAAACTCACTTTTCAGTGAGTTTTTTAATTCAAATTTAGTTGATCTATTCAACAATTTCAAGCTTCTGTTTCTTACGGCTCTCTGCCAGCCAGAATATTCCACTCAGCAGACCCAGGAAGGCAAGCAGATAGAATGCCACCAATCCAATGCTGGCACCATCCACCCACGCCCCATAGAGCAACCCTGCCATCGTGCTGAAAAGGGACACCCACGCCACATAGATCCACGCCTTGAAACGCCCGATGATTGACGCAGTAATCAAGATACTCTGCAGGCTCAGTTCCGGATCAGAGATCAGGTAGGCCAGCAGCGGCCCACGGTGCATCCCCAAGCCAAGGAACATCTGCGCGATCGGCACTTCCACCAGTGTGGGGAAATACATGAAAACTCCAAATATGACTCCGATGAAATTACCTATAACAGTGTTCTCTCCAGCGATTGCCTGGATCCATTCCGGCCTGATCAGTTCGCGGATTATGCCGACCGCAAAAACACCCACGATCAATAATGGGAATATTTGCTTAATAAATCGCCATGTCTCCCAAAGAAAATCCCTCACCTCATCTTCAGTCAATTTAGTTTTCAGCATCCACCCAAGCAGGATCGTGGCTATTAAAACCCCAATGAACTTGCCAGTGAATTGAAGATTGAGCCCACCAGCATAAGGATCAACACCCACTGCCGCAATGATCAATGTCATCCCCACCAAAGCAGTCGAAACCCAGGTCCAAAGATTGGATCCGTCATGAATTTTTTCGATGCCTTTCCAAGCAGTGATACCGATAAGGACAAGCATTCCGATCAGAATTGCCCCCTGGGCAGTAACCCCCTCCTCACCCTTTGCCGAATCGAAGGGAACCAGATCAAATAAATATTCCTGAAAACTATTGATCCACGGCATCTGTAGATCAAGCTGAAAATACACATTTTTCAGCAGATCGATCTGGAAAGTTCCAACCACAAGTAAAACAACCAGGATCAGCAGGAATATGAATGCCGCCTTCTGCATTGAAGCCTGTCCAGCAAATAAAGCATCCGTTGCCCTATCATGCTCTGCATCTTCTTTCCTGAAGGTCAACGCCATGATGATTCCGACCCCGATCCCGAATGCCAGCGACAGCACTAAACGGGCAATTGCGATATCCATTCCGATCACCGTGCCAGTATATGTGATCGCCAGGATATTTACTGCTGGGGCAACGAATAGAAATGTGATCGCTGGTCCCAGCCCTGCTCCCTTTTTGTATATTCCTGCAAATAGGGGAATTACCGTACATGAGCAAACAGCCAGGAGAAATCCAGCAGCCGCAGCCGCAGGATATGAAATATATTTGAGGGTGTTCCGTCCCAAAAATCGTGTAACGGTTTCCTTGGGAATGAATGCCGTCATCGCCCCTGCAATATAGAATGCGGGCAGCAGGCAAAGAAGAACATGTGCAGCCAGGTAGGAAGCAAGATTGCCTGTACCGCTGGTAAAAAGTTGAGAAAGAAGTTCAATAAAGTTATTCACAATTACCGATTACCTCGATTAACTATCTGACAATGCATCTGCCATGAAAGTGATAATCTCCGATTGGGAAGGGATCTTGCCGCTGGAAACGACCTTGTCATTAATCACCAGCCCGGGAGTATTCAGAATATCAAATTTCATGATCTCCTGATAATCTGTAACCTTCTCGAATTCAGCTTCCACCGCAAAGCTATGCACAGCTTTCCTGGCTTCTTCCTCAAGCCGATTACAATTTGGACAACCAGTCCCCAAAATTTTGATATTAAGCATTTTTCCTCCGAAGTATATTTTTCAACGACCTTTTTCTTTCTCACATTTTGGACAGCTGCATTTTGAGTTGGAAGAGAGTTTTTGGATTTGAAAAACAATTTTCTTCCCATCGCCAAACAGGCCAGCTGCCTTTTCCAGTATTGAAAAGATTTCCATATCTGTCACACTGTAATAAATATATTTTTGTTCCCTGCGCGTTTTTAGAATGCCCGCATCCCGCAGAACCATCAAATGCTGGGAGATGAAAGCCTGCCTCTTTTTGAATACAGCAACAAGATGGCACACACATGCTTCGCCGCTTCCGATCTCGTAGAGTAGTTCTATTCGAAAGGGAGAGCCAAGGACTTTTAATATGTTTGATATGTCTTTTATCTTTGAATCTTTATTCATATTCATTTTATTGAATATATTATCAACCTATTTCCAAATTTTTTCAAGGGTATTGCTCAAAGCCCAGACAGTTCAAAATAAATCAGTGGTAAAATCTGCCCTGCAGCCCTCATAGCTCAGTGGATAGAGCGCTAGCCTCCGGAGCTAGAGACTCAGGTTCGAGTCCTGATGGGGGTACCAAACAAGACACATCCCGAACCACACCAGATGGGTGTTGAGCAATTCCTCGAAATGTTGCGCTTCGATCAAAGAAGCAAATTAGATGAATTGCCTAGCATCTAATGTGAGGTCGGGATGGTTTCTGTAAATTCACAATTAGTAATT
>JAUWSD010000148.1 GCA_030610225.1 Chloroflexota bacterium | reverse complement strand
ATATTCCCGGCTCTTTTAATTTAATTTGGAGACTTATCCATTCAGGAATTTTTCAATTGCTGACTTGCTGATCCTGTAAGCTTTTCCTAATTTCTTACCCGCAAGATCGCCAGCTTCAATTGCTGCAACAACATCTTCTTCTGAAACCTTCAGGTACGCTGCTGCCTCTGTCGGAGTCATCACATCTGGGAAAGCAGGAGCTGCGCCTGTTTGTGCTGCCGGTTGGCTTGCACCAGCAAGTGCCTGTGACATCACATTACCAATTCCTACACCAGCGCCGATCCCAGCAGTTAGCCCTGCCCCGCCTGATGGGTTTACAGCTGCTTCACGCATCGCGTCTGCTGCCTGGAGCTGAGTATAAGTATTTGTATCAAGCAATCCCATATCACGCAGATCATCTGCTGTGGTCTTGGAGGGACTGATATTTGCGATCACGAAGGACTTTAGAGTTAAACCACGGGCTTCAAAATCATCCTGTACTTTTGCTCTTATCCCAGCGCTCAATTCTTCCTGGACTGCCAGGAGGTCTTGAACTGTCTCGAATTTTCCCTTCATTTCTCCGAGCATATCAGAAAGACTGCGCAGCATTCTTGAACGCAGGTCATTCTCAATGTCCTTGGTCCTGTAAGTTCCCTGTGCACCAACTATCTGGGTTATGAACTGCTGAGGATCTGCGACTTCATATGCATATGTGCCATATCCTTGAAGCAGAAGCCATCCAAGCCCTACTCCAGGGGTCTGGAGTGGTATAGGTTGAGCTGTTCCCCACTTTCTATTAAGGAACTCCCGTCTGGACACATAATAAACCTCTGCTGTGAAAGGTGTGCGGTCGCCAAAAGCTTTCCCAACAAAATCTATCAACAGCGGAACATTTGCTGTAGCAATTGTGTGCCGTCCTGCATCAAATGTGTCTAAAGCTTTTCCATCACGGAAAAATACTGCTGTCTGAGATTCCCTGACAATTACCTGTGAACCAATTCGAAAGTCACCGGAACCCTTCTCCGGGAAACGGTGTGCAAGCTCTTCCCGCATCTCATTTGGATATTCAATTACATCAAATATTCGAGCCATCATCTACCTCCTGGTTATTCTTCTGCCTCGTTAGTTTCAAAAGTAAGGACCATCTCATCCCGCTTCTCATACTGGTCGATCAGTCCACGCGATAAAGTGACCAAATTCCTTACAGCAGCTTCCAGACCATCAGTACCAATCGATGTTTCAACATTTCCGATTGCACGTTCGATCTCTTCTTCTGTGTTTAGAAAAGCTAGATCAAACTCATAAAGTTTAGACAATTCTTCTTCATCGATCTTTAATGCATCAAAGAAACCAGAGTATCCGTATGATGCATGTTCGATCTTATCTCTAAATGTTTGGAGTTTCATAGCCGCTTTCTCAAGATCATCGAGGAAAAATATCTCGCCTGCGCTTGCCAGATCCTGCTGTAAAACCCCAATTTGCTTCCAATGTACTTCGAATTTTTCAGAGATCAAAGTCCGCAGCATCTTGTCTGCTTCTCTTCGATCCTGTCGTTCAATATATCCTTTAAATCCCGGAATCTTTGCAGCGATCTTTTTGATCGGATCTCGATCTTCCACCACCTGATCAAATAAATCAGTCATGTCCTACCTCCAAATCATAATCGTTATTTTGCTTCAGTAATCATATTATACATGAGAAAAATAAACAAAAAATTAACAATTTCTAATGCAAATGGTACAATAAAATTTGTGAGTAAACTCACGTAATTAATTTGTTATTGAACGCAACATCTTTAATAATAACTTTATATTTATATTTACTAATTTTTGAGAGGAAATACTATGTACGAGAAAGAATTTAAATACCTGGTTGACAAAGTAAATGGCAGCCTGAAAATAGAAAATTGTGTTGTTCAAGTTGTGGATGAAAATGCACTGAAGCAGAATATCGCCAAACTTGTTGACGAATCGATCCTGGGCTCTGGTCTGACCCAGATGCTTGCCCGTTTTGTTATTCGAGCAGCGGCCCTGGAATTGGGTGTTGTTCCTGCTTCTATCCATGGGTTATATATCGCCCGTGGCGCAGGAAAGGTTCCCAATGATTTCACAGTCCCAGCGATCAACCTGCGCGCATTGTCATTCAATGCTGCCGTAGCAGTATTCCGCTCTGCGATGGAGATCAACGCCGGTGCCTTCATTTTTGAGATCGCCAGATCAGAGATTGGGTACACAGACCAACGCCCTTCGGAGTTCATCTCAAACATGCTGGCAGCGGCAATAGCTGAAGGTTACCGCGGCCCGGTATTTGTACAAGGTGACCACTTCCAGGTATCTGTTGGAAAATATAAAGTTGATCCGGAAAAAGAACTGCAGGCGATCAAAACACTGACAATTGAAGCAATCGAAGCTGGTTTCTACAATATTGATATCGATACATCTACATTGGTCGACCTCAGCTTTGATACAGTCGAAGAACAGCAGCATTTGAACAGCAAATTATCTGCCGATCTGTCAGCATTCATTCGCCAGATCGAACCAGAAGGTGTAACGATTTCAATTGGCGGTGAGATCGGAGAAGTTGGTAAAGTTAATTCAACTCCAGAAGAATTGAGCACCTACACATCCTTGTATAACAAATTCCTTGCTGATAAAGACAGCTCAGCAATCGGTCTCAGCAAGATCAGCATTCAATCAGGGACATCCCATGGTGGCGTTGTCCTCCCAGATGGAAGTATTGCTACTGTAAGTGTTGATTTTGATACCATCCTTGAATTGAGTAAGATCGCAAGAGATGAATTCGGCATGGGCGGCGCAGTCCAGCACGGTGCTTCAACACTTCCCCAGGAAGCTTTTGGAAAATTCGTTGAATCTGAAGCCTGCGAAGTTCACCTTGCAACTGGCTTCCAGAATATCTTTTACGATCAATGTCCTGAGGATCTCAAATCAGAGATATACGCATATCTGGATCAGAATCACAGTGATGAGCGTAAAGCTGATATGACCGACGATCAGTTCTATTACAAAAGTAGAAAACGGGCTATTGGGCCATTCAAACAAAAGATCATGGCTTTACCCCAAGCTGATAAAGATAAGATCACAGCAGAATGGGAAAAACAATTTAAACAGTTATTCTCAGCCCTGGAGATAAAGAATACAATGGAGCATGTAAAACAAAATGTGCCATTGGTAAAAATTCTGCCTGATCTTGATATTTATATCAAGATGGCCAAAGAAACAGTAGAACAAGAGGATATCTCAGACCTGGCTGACTAATGACAGTATCCAGGCAGGGCATCTTCAAAGATAGATATAAACTGATTCCCCGTGTTCTGGTCTTCGCGACCAGAGGGGAATCAGTTTTGTTAATCAAAGGTTCACCTGCTAAAAAGATCTGGCCCAATCTTTATAATGGCATCGGGGGACATGTGGAAAAAGGGGAAGATTTCCTCTCGGCTGCTCATCGGGAATTTTTCGAGGAGACCGGATTGGAGCTTTTAGCCCCTTGGCTATGCGCACTGGTGACCATCGATGCCTCAGATGATGTCGGAATAAATATGGCTGTCTTTAGAGGAATCGTGGGTGATGAGGATTTAATCTCATCAGACGAAGGTCAGCTTGAATTTGTATCCCTTCATGAATTGGATCAACTCCCATTGGTAGAAGATATCCCGATCCTTTTACCGAAGGTCATGTCAATCCAAATAGACAGTCAACCTCTGCATGCACAGTACACATATATTGATGGGGAATTGATCATTAAATTCAATCAAGTAGATTAAGGATTTCTTTCAAAGAAGACCAGTAATGT
>JAUWSD010000176.1 GCA_030610225.1 Chloroflexota bacterium | reverse complement strand
ATCAGGATCATGCCTGAATCAAGGAAGATGTATGCCAGCTCTGCAATACGGCGTAAATGTTCCTGCCAGTTTTCAGATGTTTTTCTGGTCAGGTCTGTGTTCAAGCCATACAGAACACTGCCTACGCCCAGGTAGTATGTGAATTTTCCGTCCTGGAACAATTGATTTTCAAGCATGCCGGCAAGTGTTTTGCGTCCAACATGCTGCTTGCCGGTGACCATGATCAGGGCTGGTTTCTGGTTATAGCGGTCCATCCTGTCTTCCAGGTTTGTCTTTCCACGGATCCAGCGCTGGTTGCGGACATAGACCTCGTCCCGCAGCAGGCTTTCTTCATCTTTATAAGCACTTTGGATGATCCCGCCGCCCCAAATATGGTAGCCGTCAAGGATAACAAAGCGGGATAAATTTGAATTGGATTCTGCCAGATCAAAGGCTATCGGGCTTTGAAGAATGAAGGTCACTTCAGCTATATCATGTCTGTCGATCTGGTCTTTATTTGAATCTCCCAGATCATTCGCATCAATGATCTTGTGGATTTTCTCTACCCTGGCAGTTGCTCTGCTGGTGCCAAGTTTCAGGGTGTATTGCTTGTCTTTGACTAGAGGTTCATGCCCAAGCCAGAATAAACTGGTTTTGAACATGCGTGAAACAGGGGGGCGTTTTGTCTCTGATTCAAGGCAGGCTACTTCTCCACGTTTTACGTAGATCTGTTCGTCGAGTGTGAAGCCAGCAGCATCGCCAGATCTGATCTCTTTGGGGTTTTCAGAGCCAAAGGCTTCAATGCTTTTGATGGTGCTGCTTTTGCCAGATGGCAGGAAGAGCAAGCTGTCCCCAACCTTTGCAGAACCACTGATCGCAGAACCTGCGATAATTCTTTTGCCTTCATCATATGACGCGAACTTGTAGATGTCCTGAACTGGGAACCGGAATGGCTGCTCGGGATCATCCTTTATTTTTTCCAGGTTATCCAGTGCTTCCAGGGTAGTTTGCCCTTTATACCAGGGGGTCTCCGGGCTAAGGCTTGCGAGATTTACACCCATCTTTCCACTGGCCGGGATGAAATCAACAGGATTTATCCCAATGTCTTTCAGATATTCAGAATATTCTGATTTGATTTCTTCAAATCTATCCTGTTTATAATCGACCAGGTCCATTTTGTTGACCACCACGATGATCTGCCTGATACCGAGCATACTGAGCAGATAGCCGTGCCTTCTCGAATTCTCCTGTACACCTTCATAGGCGTCAATTACCAAAACCGCGGCTTCAGCTCTTGATGCGCCTGTGACCATGTTTTTGATGAATTCAATATGGCCGGGAGCGTCGATGATGATGTAATGGCGTTTATCCGATTTGAAAAAAACTCTGGCCGAATCTATTGTGATGCTCTGGGCGCGTTCGTCTTTTAGTGCGTCGATCAGATAAGCATACTCAAAGGGTTCAGAGCTCTGTTTACAGGTAAGCTGCACCTGTTCGAGTTTTCCATCCGGCAGGGAGCCAGTATCTGCCAGCAGGCGTCCGATGACTGTGCTTTTGCCGTGATCTACATGCCCGACAAATACGATGTCCATTTTGTTTTCTTCAAGGGTCATTTTTTCGAATGTCATTACATGTACCCCTCTCGCCTGAGTGTTTCCAGACCGCCATCAGCTTTATCCTGAGCACGTCCATCCCTCTCTGCGATATTGGCAAACTTTCCAGTTTTTAATTCTTCAATGATCTCAGCCACATTCCTGGCATCTGATTGAACTGGAGTTGTGCAGGGGTGGCAGCCAAGAGAACGATAACGTTTTCCATCGCCGTGGTTGTAATATAGTGAAACCGTGGGGATATTTTCCCGCTCGATATATTCCCAGATATTTAATTCTGTCCAATCCAAAAGCGGGTGGATGCGGATATTCGTGCCGGGAGCAAAGTCGGTATTGTACTGCTGCCAGAATTCCGGAGGTTGTTCACCGATATTCCACTCATTTAATTTGTCACGGGGGGAGAAGTAACGTTCTTTGGATCGTGATCCTTCTTCATCCGCCCTGGCACCAACGATCACGCCTGTATAAGGTTCTGGTTTGATCTCGAGTTCATACTTCTGGGTGGAATGATTGAAGAAATACCTTTCACCCTCACCTGTAAGTGTTTGGCGGAGAGCTTCAGTTTTGAGCAGGCTGCAGCAGGTCAGGCGGTCAGTGTTCCCATCTGGGAAGGTCATTTTTTTGCTGAGTGCTTCCTGGTTCGAGCCTACCACCATCGGAAGTTTCCAGTCTTTGGTGATGTTGTCGCGGTACTCGATCATTTCTTTGATCTTGTAATGTGTGTCAATGTGTACCAGGGGGAAGGGGATATGACCGAAGAAAGCTTTCTTTGCCAGCCAGAGCAGGACTGTACTGTCCTTGCCCATTGACCAGAGCATTGCCAGGTTCTTGAAATTCGCCTGTGCTTCCCGGAGGATATATATGCTGATATTTTCAAGTTCGGTGAGATGGTCCATTATTTTGCCTTTATGATCTCTTGATCCAGGAGATAATCAACCACTTGGTCAGCACATTCGATCACTGAATATTCACCAGCTTTGATGATAATTTCTGGATTTTCCGGGGCTTCGTATGGTGATGAGATCCCTGTGAATTTTTCGATCTCGCCACTTCGAGCTTTTTTATAGAGGCCTTTTGGGTCTCTTTCTTCGCAAATTTCCAATGGGCAGTCCACAAAGATCTCGATGAAGCCATTATCAGGAATTAATACCCGGATATTGTCACGGTCTTTGTTGAATGGGCTGATGAATGATGCGAGTACGATCATCCCGGCATCGTGGAAAAGGTTACAGACTTCCCCGATACGGCGGATATTCTCTTCGCGGTCTTCTTTGGAAAACCCAAGATTCTTATTCAGACCGTTGCGGATATTGTCGCCATCAAGCAGGTATGTATGCGCCTGATACTTCTGGTTCAGGGCGCGTTCAACTTCGTTAGCGATGGTGGATTTTCCGCTGCCGGATAGCCCTGTGAAGAACAGGACAGCAGGTTTGTGGCCCTTAATAGCTGAGCGTTCTTCTTTTGAAATCGTATGTAAATGTGGAAAAATATTCATGTTTTATCCATTCCCAATTGTTTTATTATGACAGGTAATTATACTAAAGTTTTTATAATGATTAAAGTGACTGGATAAATAGAAAATATTAGATCCTCTTTTTCAACCAATCATGGATATCATCCATTACGACTTTATGCTCGGGTTCATT
>JAUWSD010000117.1 GCA_030610225.1 Chloroflexota bacterium | reverse complement strand
TCAACTACTTCAGCAGCTTCTTCGACTACTTCTTCTACAGTTTCTTCAACTACTTCAGCAGCCTCTTCAACGACTTCTTCTGTAGCTTCTTCAACTACTTCAGCAGCCTCTTCGACTACTTCTTCTGCAGCTTCTTCAACTACTTCAGCAGCTTCTTCGACTACTTCTTCTACAGTTTCTTCAACTACTTCAGCGGCTTCTTCGACTACTTCAGCAACTTCTTCAACTTTTTCTTCGATTGCTTCAACCGCTGTTTCTTCAGCGGCAACCTCTTCAACCACTGGCTCATCTGCCTTTGGTTTTGAAGCAGGAGCGGGGAAGCGTGTCTTCTGGTTTACTACTCGGGCTTCTGCGGCTTCGGCTGCTTCTTTGAGCAGATCTTCAAGATCCTCACCTGATTTGAAACGCTCATAGCGGTCCCAAACCTTATGGGTTTTGAAAATTCTGTCTACTGCATCGCTGGGCTGAGCACCATTCTTGAGCCACTTATAGATCAAGTCTTCTTTGAATGTTACTGTTTCCGGGTTTGTTCGCGGATTGTAGAATCCAACTATTTCAAGGAATTTCCCATCTCTGGGTGATTCTTTGCTTGCTGCCACAATACGAAAACTCGGTTGGTTTTTGCGTCCTACTCGTCTTAGTCTCAAACGGACCATATTTAAATCTCCTATAAAATGTCAAATATTTTTAAGCATACTGCGGACATCCGATCGAGGCGCGCCTGACGGGGGCGCAAATCAGCTTCCTGCAATATATGACTCCCATTTATGGGACATCCATATATTATATGCTAACCTGGCATGCCTGGAAAACCACGCATCCCGGTCTTTTTCATTCGTTTCATCATCCGCTGCATATCTTTAAACTGCTTCAATAAGCGGTTGACTGCCTGCACATCAGTTCCAGAGCCTGCTGCAATTCTGCGTTTTCGGCTCGCATCAATTCTTTTCGGCTTCTGCCGTTCCTTGATGGTCATCGAACTGATGATTGCTTCTACCTGTTTCAGGCCTTTTTCTGCTTCGTTTGGATCGACCTGTGCCATCGCTGCGCCACCACCACCCGGCATCATCCCCATCAACTGTCCAAGGGGGCCAAGCTTCTTGATCTGACGTATCTGGTCAGCAAAATCTTCCAACGAAAACTCGCCTGACATCATCTTCTTTGCAGATTTTACCGATTCTTCTGCGTCAAGCTTTTCTTCGGCCTTTTCAATTAGACCAATCATATCACCCATACCCAGGATTCGGGAGGCTAAACGCTTCGGGTCATATGTTTCTAAACTATCCAAATCCTCCCCGATTGAGAGGTATTTGATCGGTATTCCAGTTACTTCCCTGATCGAGATAGCCGCACCACCGCGGGAATCACCATCAAGTTTTGTTAGCAGCAGCCCTGTCAGGGGCACTGCTTTGCGGAAGCTCTGAGCTATATTCACAGATTCCTGCCCGATCATTGAGTCAACAACCAGGATCACTTCATTTGGCTGGATCTGCTTATTGATATTCTCTAGCTCATCCATCAACTGATCATCCAGTTGTGAGCGCCCGGCGGTATCCATGATCATTACGGTAAACCCGCCATTCTGGGCTTTCTTATGGGCCTTCTTGGCGAGTTTTGGCGGTGAAACGCCCTCTTCTGAGAACACTTCCACACCGATCTGCTTACCCAAGGTTTGGATCTGATCCACTGCGGCGGGTCGGTAAGGGTCTCCTGCAACAAGCATTACCCGTTCACCCTGCTCCCTCAGTTTCTTTGCCAGCTTAGCTGCAGCGGTCGTCTTTCCGACACCCTGCAAACCTGCCAGCAATATCGATCTGGGCTTGGGGCCGCTGAGGTTCAGCTTGGCTGGTTCACCCAGAATCCCGATCAATTCTTCATTTACGATCTTGATCACCTGCTGGGCAGGATTCAAAGCTCGCGAGACCTCATGCCCAACTGCTCTATTCCTGATCCTGTCCACAAGGCTGTTTGTCACTCCAAGATGAACGTCGGCTTCCAGCAGAGCCATGCGAACATCCCGCAGCACCATATCAACATCAGCCGGGGTTAATCGGCCGCGCCTGCGGAGATTATCAAATACAGATGATAGTCGATCAGTTAATTTTTCGAACATATTCTTAACAAATTTCATGCCCGGAATCATTTCCGGGACGACTAGTGATTCTAATTGGGAAGTCTGGAATGGTCAAGGTATCCTGAAGTCTTTTCCATATAATCTACTTTTATCATCATTACGAGGAGCGAAGTGACGAAGTAATCTGGTTTATAGAGATTGCTTCACTTCGTTCGCAAGGACTGGGGGGGGGTAACGGTCGGAGCTATAACGCAACCTTCATCCACAAATGGGGTTTTATATTCTTTGAAGGAATTATTTATCATTCGAGGAGAAAAATAATGAGTAATAAAGTCGCAATTGTCACAGACAGCACAGGGTATATTCCCCCTCAATTTCTTGAGAAATACCCGATCTGGGTAGCTCCATGTATTATCATTTGGGGAGAAGACCAATATCTGGATAATGTTGACATCAAATCTGACGAATTCTATACACGCTTATCAACCGCTGATATCATGCCAACCACAACCCAACCTACACCGGTTGCCTGCAAAGAGATTTTTGAAGAACTTCATGCAGACGGATACGACATTCTCTGCATTCCAGTCTCATCAAAATTATCCGGCACCTTAAACTCAATGGATCTGGCAAAGGGGATGCTGCCGGAAGCAAATATTGAGATAGTGGACTCACTGAGCGTATCAATGGGTACTGGCTGGCTCATCAAAGTTGTTGGCGATGCCGTTCTTGATGGCGCATCTCTGGCAGAAGCTACTGCATTGGCTACTAAATTAAGAGACGAGATAGAGATCATCCTGACAGTAGATACCCTTGATTTCCTCTATCGCGGAGGAAGGATCGGGGGGGCATCCCATTTCATTGGTACCGCACTCAAGTTCAAACCGATCATGGATATTCAGGATGGGCGAATTGAGCCATTGGAAAAGGTTCGTACAAGAAAGAAAGCACTGGCTAGGCTCATAGAGATCGTAAAAGAAAGAGCCAACAGCGGCGGAAAATATTATCTGGCGGTAGCACATGGAAATGCAGTAGAAGACGCCAATTTCCTGGTCGAGCAAATATCAAAAGAGATCGATGTTCAGGAATCAATCACCACAGGGTTAAGCCCGGGAGTTGGAACTCACACAGGGCCTGGAACTTTGGGTGTTTGTATATTACAGGTAAGTAAGAGGATCTAAAACCCTTTTCTCCTCTTTTCATTGAAGGCGGATAATATCCGCCTTCTTTTTTTATTTTACAACCCCATAAAACAGCGGGAGTGGTTTTACCTTGGAATCGCTGAATTTGTATGCATCCATCATTTCGTTCTTTGCTAATTCGATTAAATTTTCTTTGTTTACATGGATAGTAAACAGGGGATCACCCTCCTGCACTTTATCCCCGACCTTGGTATGCACGACCACACCGACGGCATGATCAACCGGGTCACCCTTCTTCTCTCTGCCAGCCCCCATATTTACGGAAAGCTCACCGATCTTTCGGGCATTAACTTCCGCAATATAGCCATCACGCGACAATTTAACAGTCTCAATGAATTCTGCTTTCGGAAGCAGTCTGGTATCTTCAATTTCTTTCACATCTCCGCCCTGTGAGACAACAAGCACCTTGAACATCTCCCATGCAGAGCCATCTGATATAACACCCAACACTTTCTCTCTTGCCTCTTCTTCGCTATCTGCAACACCACCCAGCATCAGCATATGGATACCGATCTCATGACAATGGCCAACAAAATCCTCAGGCCCACCGCCCTGCAGCGTTTCGATTGCCTCTACCACTTCCAGCGCATTCCCTACTGCATGCCCCAATGGTTGATTCATGTCTGAGAGGACGGCCACCGTTTCACGCCCCGCAAGTTTCCCGATCTTCACCATTATCTCTGCCAGCTCACGCGCCTCTTCAAGATTCTCCATGAAAGCACCGTTGCCCAGCTTCACATCCAGCACGATCTTCTGTGCGCCTGCTGCGATCTTCTTGCTCATGATAGATGATGCGATCAGGGGCATGGACGGCACTGTGCCCGTCACATCCCGAAGAGCGTATAACTTTCCATCTGCTGGAGCCAGGTCTGCCGACTGCCCTGCCAGGACGATCTTCTTATTTTTCAATTGATCCAGGAATTCCTCTGTTGTCAGATCGGTGCGGTACCCTGTTATAGATTCCATCTTATCCAGGGTGCCACCACTAAAACCCAAGCCCCGTCCGGACATCTTCCCAACAGGAAGCCCACATGCTGCCGCGATCGGACCAACTACTAATGTGGTCTTATCACCCACGCCGCCTGTGGAATGTTTATCAACTGCCACATCCACTATTCCTGACAGATCAAGAATATCCCCGGAATTTGCCATCGCCAATGTCAGGTCTGTGGTCTCCTGCGAGTTCATCCCATTCAGCAGAATGCTCATTAAGAGTGCCGCAGCCTGATAATCAGTGATCTCACCCTTTGTATATGCGTCAATAAAGAAATCTATTTCTTCTTTAGTCAGCACCTCTGATTCTCTCTTTTTCACGATCAGATTAACAATCTTCATATTAAAACCTTCCAATTGATTCAATTATTCCCGAAAATTTAATTATACATGAAGATAATTTATTGGTCCTTATCCTCTGCATTTATTCTTGAATATGTTTTAGCGATGATTATAGACTCATCATCCTCATATCCCCTTTCATTGAACTTCTTTACTTGTTCTTTTACCCAATATTCGTCATACAAAATCCACCCTTTTTTATTGAATAATATATTAATTCTCTCCCTATCTTTATTTG
>JAUWSD010000153.1 GCA_030610225.1 Chloroflexota bacterium | reverse complement strand
GGTCAAGATTACGCCCGTTGATGAATTCCATTACCAGGTAAGCGCGGTCATTGAGTATGAAGTAGTCATAAATTCTGGGGATGGCCTGATGGCGAAGAGTAGCGAGAATATTGGATTCCCGCTCATAAATATTAAAAATGTTATTCTGAACAGCAGGGTCATTGATTTGACTGATCATTTCTTTTACTGCAACCATCCGATTCGCCCGGAAATTAGTATCCTGCGCTCGGTAAACGGTTCCCATTCCACCCACGCCTGCAATGTCCAGAATTCTGTACCGGTCACTGAGGACGGTTCCAATATTCAGTTGCGCTACTGGTGCTTTCTTTTCTTCTTCTAATCTTAGGGTCTTATCTTTATTATTGGCTTCGCTCACTCTAGTTCTCCTGGGTGAACAGCTTTTTTATATCCAATGTTAAATAAAATCAGTGAACCAAATCACTAATTTTTTTATTCTCATATAATCTTATTATACATGTCAAAACAGGTCGTTCCTCTAATCTTAAAATTATCTTTCACGTTTGTAAATATTTTTAAGGGAGTGTTCTAAAATATCTGTTGTCTGCGCCATGATCGATGGGAAAATGACATCGTTGTAGTTGATTGATTCTTTGAGCGGAAAGGGCTGCATCTCTCCAATAAACTTCAGGTCTCCACCAGATTCTTTGATGATCAGATAACCAGCAGCAATGTCCCAGATCTTGGATTTGATCTGCACACCAATGATGGCTGTTCCTTTGGCAACCAGGCAAAAATCGTAAGCTGCAGATCCAACCGTCCTCTTTTTGTATGGTAATTTGATCTTATAGAAATTTTGCGCATTCCCTGTGCAGACCATCATGTTGGTCGGTCGTTTTTTTTCAGGGTTGTTGTTAATAATCCGGTTCCCGTTTAAGAAAGCCCCCGTACCTTTTTCTGCGGTGTAAAGCTCATCCAACATTGGGAAATATGCTGCTGCCAGCTCTGGAACACCATCAGTTACCCGCGCAATTGAAACCCCCCAGTAGGGGAAGCCTAAACTGAAATTCGTGGTGCCGTCCAGCGGGTCGATCACCCAGATTGAACCTTCATCTGAATCAAGAGTAAGCGTGGATTCTTCAGAAAGGATTTGATCCTGGGGGAAGTTCTCTTTGATGGCAGCTGTGATATGCTGATCAGCTTTAGTATCTGCAATTGTGATGGTTGTCTGATCTGATTTCAGGTCAGCGTCAATACCATCTGCTCTGAAATAGTTTAATAGCTCTTTGCCAGTAGAAAGGGCAAGAGAATTTATGAACTCAAGGTTTTTGCTCATGTTTTTTAATGATAACCGATTTGTTTTAGACCAAAGTAGTATATTTGGGTTATTTCTCGGATACCAGCTCCAAATAGTCTTTTGTAACCTCTGTGTCAGGATCTGCACCAAGGAATTTGATCAATTCTGCGATCAGGCCAGCTTTAACTTTTGCATCTTCGCGGCTCCATGTACGGCTCTTGACTTCAAGGAAATTGCCCATATCGGGCTTTTCTAATGTATCAATGTTGATATAGAATTCGATGTCGTTGTATTTGATCAGCCATCGCAGGCGGTCTTTTTCGATGAAGGTCTCTGATTGGGGCTTGAAGTATTCCCGCAGGAATCTCAGGGTTTGAGTTGCGGGGGCATAATATCTGCTTCGTGAGAGCATCACGTCACTGGGGAATTTGTGTTCCAGTTCCTGCCCGATCATTGTGAGACGGGCACGGGAATGATCTACTGTGCCGTCAGGGTTGATGAATTCATCTTCACGGTGGCGCAGGTAACCCTGAGATTTGTCCTCGAAGCTGAAATAGGTATCATATTCGTGATAGTGTCTGAAGTAAACCACATCAATCTCCGGGCTTTCGATCTTATCAATAATTTTTTGCGGATCCGGGATTCGAACTTTGATCTGGACCTCGAAGCTTTCCTGCTCCATTGCTCCACCAATGCCGATCAACTTGGATAGCACGGATTTTTCACGCTTGATCAGGAATTCATCGATTTTTTCTGCATAATCAGCTGCTTCTTGAAGAAGTGATTCTTCCTCAACTGTCAGAAGCTCATGATCTCTCATCAACCATTTTCCATTCACCATGACATCATTCACATCAGTGGATTTTGCCGCATAAACCAGTTGGGAATATGGGGCGTCTGGAGAGCGTTTGAAACGGGGTGAGTTGTGCAGGGTGTTGATGTCTACCAGGATCAGGTCTGCGCGTTTGCCGGTTTCAAGTGAACCGGTGATGTCTCCGAGGTGGATGGCTTTTGCACCCAGACGGGTCGCCATCAATATGGCTGTCTTTGCGTTCAGTGCAGTGGGGTCATTGGTGCTTAATTTTGCTAGGAAAGCAGCTAAGCGTATTTCCTCGAACATATCAAGGTCGTTATTTGAAGCAGAGCCGTCTGTTCCGATCCCGACATTTGCTCCAATATCAAGCATGCTTTGAACAGGAGCAGCTCCTGAAGCCAGCTTCATATTTGAGGATGGGTTATGGGCAATTCCGCAGCCATAGTTATTTAGTGAGTGGATCTCACCCTTGTCTATATGAACACAGTGAGCGGCGATCATCTTTGTGTCCAGCAGGCCGATCCTCTTTATGTAGGGGACGACCGGGCGGTCTTCCTGCTCACGCATATCCTTGACCTCTTTTGCGGTTTCGGAAACGTGGATATGGAGAGGCACATTGTATTTCAATGCCAGTGCTCTGGCTGATTCCAGCATCGGGACTGTTGCAGTGTAAGCTGCATGAGGGGCGATTGCCGGTACGATCAGCTCGTGATCTTTCCAGCGCTGGATAAATCCTTCAGTATATTTCAAGGCGTCTTCATAAGAAAATGCGTCAGGAGTGGGGAACTTGATGATCGTTTCACCAAGCACGGCCCTTAAGCCTATTTTCGCTGTTTCTTCTGCGACATCTTCTTCGTAGTAATACATATCATTGAAGGAAGTGACACCTGAACGAATGAACTCTGCGCAGCCAAGCTTGGTGCCCAGGCGAACAAACTCCGGGGTGACAAATTCACGCTCGACCGGCATCATATATCCAAGCAGCCAGACATCAAGTCGAAGATCATCCTCAAGCCCCCGTAAAAGTGTCATTGGGATATGGGTGTGTGCATTAACCAGTCCGGGCATAAGGATCTTGTTTTCTGCATCCAGGATCTCATCGGCCGAATATTTTTCAAGGATGTCTTTTTCTGACCCTACCGCTTCAATTGCGTTTCCATTAACGGCGATTGCGCCGGGATCATATTGGTTGAAATCCTCATCCATTGTGAGGACAATCGCATTCTTAATAATTTTATCTACATGTTTTGTCATTTTGTCTCCATAAAATAAAGATTTGCTTAAATTGATATATTTTACTCGATTTTTTCACTAATTTTGAGATTCTTGTAGAATCCGATGGATTTAATGAAAAATACCACCGACATAAAGAAGATGCTTATGTAAAAAAATCGAAAAAAACCCCAAAAATTTTTATTAATGAGAAGACACTTAATAATGAAGAAATAACAGTGGGGAATAATGTCTCTGATGGTATAATTAGCCTTGTTAATATCCCTAAATTAATCTAAATTATTTACCCGGAAAACGGGTTTAATCGAGATGTAAAACTGGGCAAAAATAGTGAAAGTTGCCCGTATTTTGGAGGTTTTTGTGGCAGACAAAGTTGGTAGAT
>JAUWSD010000129.1 GCA_030610225.1 Chloroflexota bacterium | reverse complement strand
TTCCCCGGCATCTCACGCTCTGGCGCTACCATCACAGGTGGAATGCTCATGAAGCTGAAAAGGAAATCTGCTGCAAAATTCTCATTCCTAATGTCAATCCCCATTATGTTAGGCGCAGGCCTGGTTACTATATTTGATCTGGGATCAATTGAAGGATTGTCATCCTTTATTCCGGTCATGGCAATTGGTTTCATCACCTCAGCATTGGTTGGATTTTTAGCGATCAAATGGCTGATGAAATATCTGGCTGATCATCCTTTGTACCACTTCTCCTATTATCTGATCATCCTTGGTATCATCTTATTCATATTCGGATCATGAAAAAATTATTACTATTCATTCCACTGATTTTAATATTGTTGGCAGGTTGTCAACAGGCTGCAGATGAACCTGTTGAAATTCCGGTATATGAATTCAACTATTCTCCAGCAGTAAGACCGATCCTGCCTGCTATCTATGCCTGTGCAGCAGAATTCCCTGATGTGATCTTCGCACCACAGGAAAATTACTTAGGGGGCTCAGGTCTTTCCATCCAATTGGGTGAGCCAGAAATTCTGCCCACATTTTCTCTTCCATTAGCCTATGACGAAATCGTACTCATCACCAACCCTGCTAATCCGCTCACAGATTGGACCGACTTCAGCATCATCAATATTATGAACGGGCGCATAGATAACTGGGACTATCTGGGCTGGGAAGGTGAAGTTGAGCTTTGGCTTCCAAGTGATGACGATGAGGTCCGATACTTCTTCAACATGCATATCCTGGATGATAACCCTGTCAGTTTATCCGCATTCTATTCAAATGATCATCGCGATATTTTGGATGCAGTCGCTGAGAATCCTTATGCGGTGGGTGTCCTGCCAGCCAGCTTTACTGACAGCAGCGTGTCTACGCATTCAGTGAATATCAGAGTTCCAGTTCTCGCTTTATATGACACAGAACTGGATCAGGTACAAAATGATTTCCTGCTTTGCCTTCAGGGCGAGATCGGGCAAAACGAGCTTGAAGGAATATATGAGGTTCTTCCCTAGTCTATGCCTTCCAGGATCATCTCGGATAAAAGATCAATTGAGCATTATCTGCTCAAATTTCCGCAAATAAATTTCTATCACATGGGGGATCTGGACGATTTCTTCTGGCCGTATACAACATGGTATGCAAACCTGCAGGACGATCAGATTAAGGCCATTTGCCTGATGTATTCAGGGATTAAACCAGATGTGCTTCTGGCGCTTAATAATGATAATCAGCTCGCGATGCAGGAGCTAATCACAGAAATAATTCCATCATTACCAGATCGATTTTATACACACCTAAGCACTGGTCTTGAAGAATTGTTCAAACCATATTATCAGCTTGAACATCAGGGGGAATATCTCAAGATGTTTTTGGATGAACCTGGAAATTTTACCCTCTCAGCTGAAGATGAAATTGAGAACCTCACAATAAAAAATTTGGATGAGGTTCAGGATTTTTATGGAAATTCATACCCCGGAAACTGGTTCGATCCACGCATGTTGGAGACCAACCAGTACCTGGGCATCAGAAATGATATGGGGGAATTGATCTGTGTTGGGGGAGTTCATGTTTATTCTAAAGAATTCAATATTGCGGTGATCGGCAACATATCCACTTCACGAAAGTATAGGAACATATGTCTTGGCACAAAGCTTATGGAAAATCTATGTATGAGACTCTTTGAAAACGTTAAAGGTGTTGGCTTAAATGTTCGCGCGGATAACCTTTCAGCAATTGCTTTATATGAGAAACTTGGCTTTAAAAAGACAGCAGTATATCACGAGTTATTGCTGGAGAAAATCACTCACCTTACAACTGTGTAAGACATGATAAATATTGCTTCCCCTTCAACAATGAATTGATATGATTTCAATATATGATCTTGTCAAAAACAGGGCTTCTTTTGGCATACATGCATAAGTAAACCCTAAAGGATCATATGACTTTATTACTATTGTTTTGAACGTCGACTTCAACATAGAATCAATAAACAATCAAATTTGGTGATCATATCTGATAGAAGGTGAAATTATGAAGAGGACAAATTTAATTTATAAAGTTATATTACCAACCATAGTCCTTTTGCTGCTGTTATTCAGCTCAGTATTCACATTGAATGCCAGTGCTTTCTCCGGTCCATATCCCTCCGGTTTTGAAAATTATAATTTCCCAGTTGGGGATTTCGCCGCAGATGAAATGGCCGCACTCGCTCCAAACACTATCTATCTGGAAGTTGTTGGTGGAGATTATTGGCCGCCTTATATTGGTGATTTGGTAGGTGCGAGTTTCCAGCTGGTAAACAATACTGGTCAGGCTCAAATTTATAACGAGGTCGGTGTTTACGGCACAAAGAACGGGAGCACCCAGCTCATCCTCACTCACCCTGGTTCAGTAACGATAGAAGCTGGCGGTTCATTTACATACAACGGTCAATTCCCTGGAGGATTTGGAGCTGGAACATACAATCTCACGATCTATGTAAATGGTGGTGACGGTTTCCAGACCATCGGGGGTTATGAATATTTTGTTGTTGACACAGCACCCCCAGATCCGACCGCGGAACCTACAGCCACTCCAGCTCCTGGAGATCCAACTCCAACACCCACAGAAGACAATCAAAATAATTGGAATGGCTACGGCAGAGTCAACAATCCTGAAAAATGCAAGGAGACAGTTGGCAGCTGGATCCAATGTCATCTCGTACCGCCGATCAGAGGTGCCATCTGCTGGGTCATACAAATGTTCAATCCAAAAGCAATGTGCAAAGGATGATCATAGATATCTAAACAAAAAGGCTGTCAATTTGATAGCATTTTTTAATACTTTTTTCATCATCAATAGCAATCCCAAGTATCATCTGAATGTTCAAAAATTGAGAAATCACATACCTTACAACTGTGTAAGACATAATAGTATTAACTTCCTGGCCAACATGTAATTGATATGATTTCTATATATTATCTTGTCACAATATAGGATTTTTCTTGATAAACGCCCATGCAAGATAAACAAAATAAAAATCTCAAGCTAAAAACATACTTAATTAAATCCTGAATATTCATAAGAACTTGTTTCAACTAATCTGATCTTTAGCTTCAACATTGAACCATAAAATAACTAAGTCTGATAGAAGGTGAAATTATGAAGAGAACATATCCAGTTTATAAAGTATTGGTGCCAATCATAATCATTTCTCTGCTCTTATTCAGTGCAGTATTCACAATCAACGCCAGTGCATTCTCTGATCAATATAACCCAAATTTATTCACTGGTGACCCCACACCAGAACCGGGTCCAGCTGAATTAACGCTCTATCACGAGCTTGATCTCTCAGTCAAGAATTCCGAAAACTGGCCTCCAAGCGAAGGAGACCTGCTGAAGTATTACTTCAAGATCAAGAATATCGGCGGTGCAGATGCGACACTGGATAATTACGGGGTTTATGGGGTCTGCAACGGAACAGAGATCTGGGAAGCATATGCAGATGAATCTGTTGTTCTCAGCTCACATGAATTCAGGATGTTTGAAGGCTATTTCCCCACCAGCCTAAACCAAGGCCCCTGTGAATTCGTCGTTCGCTATCAGAACGGGGAAGGCTGGCATGATATTGGTGATACCGTATCATTCACTGTTCAGGAACCACAACCTGGAGGTCTGGAGTTTTACTACACACTCCGCTTTTCCGTAAAAGGTAGTGACCGCTGGCCTCCTCTTGCTGGCGATAAGATCGTTGGCTCTTTCAAGATCAAGAACACGGGCGGACAAGCGATCCATTTGGAAAATCTTGGGATCACAGGCACTTTTAATCTACCCACTGAACTCAAAGTCCTGAAGGGGGCACCCCTCACGCTTGAACCCGGGGATCATTTCATTTTCGAAAAAGTATTTCCAGATCCAATGAAAGTTGGTAATTACGAATTTGTTGTTATATATAAAGAAGATGGTGTTTGGCACATGATGGGCGATGACTTTGAGTTCACAGTTTCAGAAAAGCCCGCAGCAGAACCAGCCAACCTGATCCTTTATCATGCATTCTCGCTCACAGTAAAAAACAATGAGGACCGCTGGCCTCCCCAGGAAGGCGACATCCTGACCGCATATTTCAAGATCAAGAATACTGGCGGCAAAGTAGCGACTCCATCCAACCTGGGCGTAAACGGAACCAGAAACGGATCAGAAGAATGGGATCTGTTCATCAACCAATCGAAAACTCTAAATCCGGGTGAGTATTACATTTTCTCAATGAGTTTTACCACCCCCCTCACACCCGGAGAATATGGGTTCCAACCATATTATCAGGACAGCGGTGGATGGCATGCTATCGGTGATTACATCGGATTCACAATTCAGACCACAGAAGTATTGGAACCAACTTTAACCAGCGAACTCATGATATATGCTGAAGGTAGTGGTGAATGGCCTCCTCTCAGCGGTGATCAATTAAAGGCATTCTAT
>JAUWSD010000135.1 GCA_030610225.1 Chloroflexota bacterium | reverse complement strand
GGACGCAACCAGGTTTCTACTTTGTTGATCGACGAAAACAACAAATAAAAAAGGACTGGCTAAATTGCCAGTCCTTTTTGATCTCTGTAAATTATATTTCTTTCAGAAAACCTTCTAGAATTCCAACGAGGTCGGGCTGACCGATCTCTTGAAGATTGTAGTGTACGCGTGTGTTCGGTTTGTCGATTTTGATGATCTTACTGAGATCGATCGGTGTTCCGATCACAACTGAATCACACTCAGTGGAGTTGATGGTTGTTTCGAGGTCTTTCAACTGCTGGTCACTATAACCCATTGCCGGGAGAAGAATACCGATATCAGGATATTTTTCGAATGTCTCATTCAATTTGCCAATTGTATATGGTCTGGGGTCAATAAATTCTGCTGCTCCATATTTTTGAGCAGCAACCATGCCTGCACCATATTTCATTCCACCATGAGTAAGTGTTGGGCCATCCTCAACTACCAATACCCGTTTGCCTTTGATCACTGAAGGATCGTCAACAGTTAGAGTTGAAGCAGCATCAACGACGATGGCGTTTGGAACGAGGTCATTGATATTTTTACGGACTTCTTCGATCCCAGCCAGATCTGCGCTGTCGATCTTATTGATAACGACAACATCAGATAAGAGAAGGGTTACTTCGCCGGGGTAATACTGGATCTCGTGTCCAGGGCGGTGGGGGTCGACAACAGTGATATGAAGATCTGAATTGTAGAAGGGGAAATCATTGTTTCCGCCATCCCAAACGACAACATCGCATCCATCAGGATCCTGTTCTGCTGCACGTATAATCGCTTCATAGTCAACACCTGCATAGATCACATTTCCGCGAACGATGTGGGGTTCGTATTCTTCCATCTCTTCGATAGTGCAATCATGTTTCTTAAGATCAGAATATTCAGCAAATCTTTGAACTTTCTGAGCAGCAAGATCACCATAAGGCATTGGGTGACGGATGGCAACTGCTTTCAAACCTTTTTCCATCAGGATCTCAATTACACGTCTTGTGGTTTGGCTTTTTCCACATCCAGTCCGAACAGCGCCGATAGAGATTAATGGCTTTGTACTTTTTACCATCGTGTCATTTGGGCCAAGGAGAAGATAGCTGGCACCCGCTGCCTGAACTTGAGCAGCTAGGCGCATTACATATGAATATGTAATATCGCTGTATGAGAATGCGCAAACATCGACTTTAAGTTCTTTGATCAGCTTGAGCAATTCTTCCTCTGCATGGATCGGGATACCTTCCGGGTAAAGCTCTCCAGACAACTCAGCTGGGTACTTTCTCCCATCAATATCGGGGATCTGCGCAGCAGTGAACGCTACGACATTATAGTCTTCATTATTTCTGAAGTAAGTGTTGAAGTTGTGAAAATCTCTACCTGCAGCACCAATAATGATTACATTTTTCTTTGTCATAATTCTCCTAAAAATTTATTATTTAATCTTGAACCGCGAATTCTCTGTCTCCGAAGAGGAGTACAATGATCATTATCGTTGCCAGTAAGAATCCGATAAATCCAATAATGAAAAATCCATTATTACTAATGAAAATACTTAAAAAGATCAAAATAGCTAAAAACAATTTAATATTCAATTGTCTTCTGAAATTCTTTTTGAATGGCCTTTTCCCAGTGGTGTAAAGGGTTAGGCCAATTAATATTAAAAGAACGCCTAAGGTCATAAGAATTGCAGATAACTGGTCTCCTGAGAGGTAATCAATATTTACAACCATCACTCCGCAGATATTATGGACATCTTCTATTGGAAATGGGTTGTTTACTATTGCTTTAACAAGAACAAGACGATCAAAGACTGAATCTTTAGAATTAATTTCACGGGTGATCATTTGAGTTTCACCTGGTTGAATTTCCAGGAATGTCACTTCTCTATTCAGAAGACTTAGGGTTGATCGAGTTATCAGAGTTGTTACTTGGGGTCTGATCACAAAGTCTTTTGGGTTATTAACTTTTAAAGAAATTGTGCTTGGTTCTTTGGGTGTAATGAATATTGGGCAACGGAGGCTGCTTAATGATCCCCTTCTGATCACAGAAACATCAAGGTTTACTGCTTCAATATCAGACCATGCTGTTACCGTAAGAATGGACATTAGGACCACTATCCCCAAAACATATAGAACGAAACCAAATTTGTTCTTTTTTGATAAATTAAAATTCATTAAGATTTTCTCTCCAAGGTTACATTGCAAACAGCAAATTATAACATTAACCTTCAATTTTTCTTGTCAGCGATGAATATTCTACAGCAATTATTAAATGCCAACAAGCATGACTTTTTCAGTTTTCAGAATACCTGTCTTTCAAATAATTTACCCATGATATAATTTTTTATATTAAATTATCAGGAGAATTTCATGGCAATTCAAACAACTGAATATAAGCGATGTGCAGTATTGAAAATGGATGGGAGAATAGACAGTGTCACAAGTGATGAGCTGAAAAATGCTCTTATCGCATTGAATGAAAAAGGTGTATTTAGAATCATATTTAACATGGAAGATGTTTCTTTTGTGTCCAGTCGTGGGTTCTGGGTCATGATTGAGGCTCAAAAAAATTGCAAGAGATATAATCGAGGTGAATTGGTTCTAGCAAATTTACCCGATAAGATCAAATCCTCATTGGATCTGGTCGGATTAAACCAATACTTCTCATTTTCAGATGATATTGTAAGTGCTGTTGGTAATTTCTAGTTAATGACGAAGAAAACATTTTCTGGGGATTATCAGAGTTTGATTCTGATAAGTAAGTTCATTGAATCTAAGGGAGAAAAAGCAGGATTGAATGAAGATGATCTCTATGCTGTGAAATTGGCAGTTGATGAAGCCTGCACGAATATCATTGAGCACGCCTATGGTGGGGAATTAAATGGTGACATAGTTTGTGAATGCAAGACACACGATGATTATTTTGAGATCATTTTAAATGATAAGGGTGAGAAATTTGACCCTGAATCAGTTGAACCACCAAATATTGGGACTGCTCTGAAGAATTTAAAAACCAGAGGAGCAGGTTTATACTTGATTAAAAAGCTAATTGATGAAGTAAATTTTGAATTTAATGATGAAACAGGAACTACATTGAGATTGAAGAAGAAGATCGCTTAATCTGCAACTGGATCATTTTCCTGCTCTTCTCTGGCAATGATCATTAATGTAAGATCATCACTCTGGCGATCAGCGTTACTAAATCCTTGAATTCGTTCAAGGATTTTTGTTTGTAACTCAAATGCATTACCATTCTTGCTCTCAAGAATGACATCCCTGAAATTCCTGTATCCAAAAAATTCACCTTCAGCATTCTCTGCATCAGTAGCCCCATCTGAATACATAATCAATTTATCTCCGGGCGCTAATTGAATAGATCCAGTCTGCCAAATCGCTTCCTCATCCACGCCAATGGGCATTCCAGTACGCTCAAGCTCTAAAAGAATAGAATCGCTCCAGGTAGAGACCAGGAAGGGTGGGTGATGCCCGGCATTGCTGTAATTTATGGTGCCGGTTTTGGGGTCAAGAACTGCATAAAAGCAGGTGATGAACAGGTTGGCTGATGCATCAGCCAGTAAACGAGTGTTGGTGTTTTCCAGAACAAGATGGGGTCTTTCCGGGTAGACTAGAGCATAATTTCTGATCAGTGTTCTTCCAAGTGCCATGTACAGGGCAGCTCCCATTCCTTTATCGGCAACATCAGCAACTGTGATCCCTAAAAGGCCATCAGGTAATTCGATAAAATCAAAGAAATCTCCAGAGAGATCCCCTGCAGGTGTGAGTGATACTGCCAGTTGGAAACCGGGAATGATCGGCAACTGACTTGGGAAGAAGCTGGCCTGGATCTCAGCTGCGATCTGGATTTCCTGGTCAACGCGTTTGTAGGCCAGGTCATTGGCAAATTCACGGGCGCGCCTGAAATATCCTGCTATCTGGGAGCAGAATGTATTTACAGCAGGGAACATATTGTTCAGGGCAGCACGGTTCCAGGGTTGGATAAGCTGCTTCAGCTCAATATAAATTCCACCGAGAAGTTCCTGCTTATCTTCAGAAAATATAGGTGAGATAATAATTGGATTATGAAGTTTATTGTGTATATCCCAGGGAAGGGTATCTTTTCGCAGGTACCCTTCAGGGTTTTCTATATGGGCGCCATACTCTATGATGTCTTCAAGATAAGGTTCCCAATCTGGAGGGTCTTTATAAAGCAGATGTCCTGATTTTAACCAGATCGCTAAGCGGCTTGATTGAAACAGGTTAGGGAGGTGTTCTG
>JAUWSD010000111.1 GCA_030610225.1 Chloroflexota bacterium | reverse complement strand
TCAATTGTGAATGAATATGGTGATCCGGATGAATATAATTATGGTGCTGGCGGTGATGGTGGATACCCGATTACGGTTTTCTATTCGGATATTGGCTTCGTTTTTACTGCGTACCAAACAGTGAAACCGATTTCGGAAAAAGCAAAAATATTAGGTATTGAGTTACTATCACCAATGGATTCTAATAATTTCCAAAGTTATTATTACCAAACGCTCAGAGCTATTAACCCCATGCGTGATGATTATGTTCCTGTTTTTTATGAATGGGAAGGCTTTGGTACTTGTCCTTTTCCAAACAGTAAAGGTTTGTGTGAGTAATGAGAAGACTTTTCTTCACTAAAATCTAATCACCCTCTTCTCACTCCACCTTGATCTCTGCGACCTTTCAGGTCGCCTGGCAATCCTTCGGATTGCTATTAAATTCTAAGTTACTTGACAATCTCTGAAGTAGATAGCTTGGGGTCACGGTTTGCTTTTACCCCTTCTGAGCATGCTTGGCGCATAAGCCAAAAAGGGAGATGTGCTGAAGGTCCGGGCGGAAGCCATAATCAGCTAAAAGCGAGTCTTCCAGTTTAGCCAGAGCAGAATGGTCTGCGTCTATCACAGCGCCGCATTTCCTGCAGATCAGATGGATATGCGAGCCGTGCTGGAATGTGGCATACATAAATTCGCCTGTCCCAAGGTTGGTCTTGCAGGCCAACCCCTCTTCCACCAGCATCTCGAGAGTTCTATAGATCGTGGCAATATCAATGGTTGAGGTACGGGCCTGTACTTTGGCATAGATCTCTTCCGCGCTCATATGGTCGTCTGAGCTCGCTATCGCACCAAGGATTATTTCCCGCTGCGCTGTGATCCTGTATCCCCTGTCCCGCAAAATTTTGGTAAGATGTTCAAGATTAGGCATATTTCCCTTTTGACTCTCTGGTTGATTATATATATAATACATACAATTGCGAATATTTGCAATAACCATAAATCGCGATAAGACAAGGAGCTGTTATGCTATTATCAATAATAAATAAACCTGCTGAGCTGCACATCCCGGATGGATTTCTGAGCACGATCGTTGCTCTGGTATCCTGGGTGATCGTTATCATTCTGCTTGGATTTGCTGTAAATAAGAGCAAAGAGAAACTGAATGAACGCCAGATCCCGCTGATGGGCATTATGGCGGCATTCATCTTTGCTGCCCAGATGATCAATTTCCCTGTTGCGGGAGGAACATCCGGCCATTTCCTGGGCGGTGCTTTGGCAGCCATCATTCTTGGGCCATGGGCTGCCATCCTGGTGATGACATCGGTTGTAGGTGTGCAGGCGCTGCTCTTCCAGGACGGCGGCTTACTCGTGATGGGCGCGAACATACTCAACATGGGTATACTGACAGCCCTGATCGGTTACGGCCTTTACCGGGCATCAGCAGGAAAGAGCAAACTAGTGCGATACGGGACTGCAGGGGCGGCAGCCTGGCTGGCAGTCATGGCGGGGGCGCTGGCAACATCCATCCAGCTCTGGCTGAGCGGAACTTCTCCAGCACAGTTCGTTTTCCCGGCCATGCTCTATGTACACGTAATAATCGGATTCGGTGAAGCGCTGATCACAGTTGGTGCCTTGGCCTTCATCGAGAGGGTGCGTCCAGAACTGGTGTCAGATGAAACGGTCAAGGACCGCGGCGGAAAGGCATGGATAATTGCCGGCGTCGTGATCTCTCTGCTGGTTGTTCTGATCTCTCCCTTTGCATCAGCGAACCCTGACGGGCTTGAGAGAGTGGCCGAAGACCTGAACTTCATCGGCGCCGGAATGGACGCACCCTATGAAATCTTCCCCGACTACACGATCCCATTATTGGGTGACAGCGGAGCTTCGACGATTGCCGCTGGTGTTGTCGGTGTAGCATTTGTGATGCTGATTATCTTTATAATAATGCGACTGGTGAGTAATATAAAGCTGGGAGAAGAATCATAGTAATATGCAAGCGATCAGTTTTGACCAATACAGAGCAGGAAAGAGCATCATCCACTGCATTGACCCGCGCGTAAAACTGCTGCTAACACTTCTATTTATAATCTCAAACCTGATCCTGCCGGATGGGGGCTGGATAGTTTTCGCCCTCGTCCTGGCTTGCATAATCGCACTCAGCCAGATGTCTTCATTGGGTTGGGGCTATGTCTTCAAGCGCTCGCTGATCATGATCCCGTTCATATTGGCAGCGGTCACGATAATATTCACGCTCCCAGGTGAAGCTATTGCCCAATTCAAACTCTTCTCATGGGAGTTAACGATCTCTGATGCCGGCTTGATCAGGTTTGCGAGTATATTCTTGAGGAGCTGGCTCTCGATCCAGTTTGCGATCCTGCTGGCAGCCACCACTCCATTCCCTGATATCGCCCACAGTCTCAGGCATTTGTACGTACCACAGATCATTGTTGCAATTATTTTATTCATGTACCGTTATATATTCGTTTTAGGCGAAGAGACCCAGCGTCTTCTGCGCGCCAGAGCAGCCCGCAGTGCCCGAATACCCGGCAGGAAGGGCGGCAGTGTTCTCTGGCGGGCGAAAGTGGCTGGAAACATGGTCGGGCAGCTGTTCGTGCGCTCATATGAGCGCAGTGAACGTGTCTACCAGGCCATGCTGGCCCGTGGATACCAGGGCGAATTCCTGACCGTTGTCCCACATCATATGCATCAAAAAGATTGGATCGCTGCTCTGATCGCCGTTATCGCAGTTGGATTGATCCAGGCTGCGGCTATATTACTTTAGGATTAGATTATGCCGATTGTTCATGATAAAGAAAAAACAGAGATCATTGACCCATGCGCTCAGTTTGAGGGACATGGAAATGTTCTTTCTATCGAAGGGCTGCATTATTCATACCCGGATGGGCGCAAAGTCTTGAACGGGGTTTCATTTGAGATGGAATGGTGTGAGAAGGTCGCGTTGGTAGGCCCAAACGGCGCGGGTAAAAGCACTTTTCTGCAGAATATCAATGGTCTGCTGGAAGGCGAGGGAGAAATTGAAGTTGTAGGCCTGCAGTTGAACAAAGAAAACCTGCCAGTCATCAGGGCAAGGGTTGGATTTGTGTTTCAAAATCCGGACGACCAGCTCTTCTCACCGACAGTTTATGAAGATGTGGCTTTCGGGCCGCTACACATGGGATTACCGGAAATAGAGATTGCTGAAAGAGTTGACCGGGCCCTGGGTCAGGTCGGCATGCGCAGCTACGCCCAGAGGCTGTCACACTATTTGAGCACGGGGGAGAAGAAAAGGGTCGCGATCGCGACAGTGTTGGCAATGGATCCCAGTATGCTGATCCTTGATGAGCCAACAGCAAACCTTGATCCGCGAGCCAGGCGTTCACTGATCAAATTATTAAACGACCTCCCGATCGCGATGATAATCGCCACCCACGATCTTCAGATGGTCGAGGGGCTGCTTCCCCGCATGGTTCTAATCAATAAGGGTGAAATTGCCGCAGATGGGGAATCTAAAGAGATGCTCCGGGACACCAACCTCCTCCAACGTCACGGATTGTAAAAACCTCCCAAGATGCATAATTAAGGTATTATTAATTTAAATATTTAATGTTTGACTAATTACCTTTGGGAGAAATTAATGGAAAAAGGCAATATATTGGTCATTGAGAGCAACAAAGCTACTCAAAAGTGGATTGATTCCATATTAAAAAAAGCGGGATATTCGGTGGAAATCGCTGAAAACGGATTTGATGGAATGAGGTTTGCAGCAAGATCAACCCACAATCTGATCATAATGGATCTGGGGCTTTCAGACACAACCGGTGAAATGGTTTACGATTCGATCCGGCAAAACCCGATGGTGGGGAATGTGCCATTTATCATTTTTTCCGCAAAAGTAGACGATGCCTACAAGGAAAGTTTGCTGGAAAAAGGATTTGCTGACTTTGTAGTGAAAAAGCCGGATGTTGAGTTTGAATTGCTGAGAGCTATTATTGAAGCAATACAAGGCCCACAATCAATTGTTCCTGATGTAAAAGCAGGACGCTTGATCAGCTTCTTCAGCGCAAAGGGCGGGAATGGAACCTCATCTTTGTGTATAAATATTGCACACAACCTCGCTAAAAAGGTGGATCCTAAAACCGTACTGGTTGTTGACCTGGCCCTGCCGATGGGGTCTCTGGCGATGATGACGGGCGCCAAGGCCAACAAGTCTATTGCTGAGATCGCCTCTGAAGGCGGCTCATGTGATCATGATTTCTTAAAGGAATGCATCTCGCATGATGAGACTTGGAATTTTTCATTTATCCACGGCTCAAGAACCCCTCAGGAAGCACAAATAATCGATCCAGATAAATTAAATTTACTATTTGCCAGCATCTTGAAGATGTATGATTATATTTTGGTTGACCTGGGGAAAACCCTCTCACGGATTAGTCTGCCGATCCTGAAGAGGTCAGATTTTGTGGTGGCTGTTTTTGGTGCTGATTTTGTTACGGTGGACCTTACCCTGAAGACTTTGGCATATCTTGAAGAAGCCGGGATCCAAAAAACAAAAGTATTCCCGATCTTGAATCGCGCTGTAGGGCGGGAGGGACTAACGAAATCCGAGATCGAAGACAAGTATGAATTGAAAATCCAGAGAGCGATCCCCTTTGCAGAGAATAAGATGAATCATTCAATAAATCAGCAGGTGCCTTATGCGCAGGAATTTCCGGAGGATGTTGTCAATTTGGTATTAAATGATATCGCCGGGATAATGATCGTCCACAACACAGGAATTTTGGAATTGGATTAGTTTAAAATTACTAATTTCAGTAAGTAAAGCCGGGTATATGTCCCGGCTTTTTTTATGGAAAAAGTGATTTCTGTTCCCAGGAAAAGGATTGACAAATACATAATCACAGTTTATAGTTTAGTGTACTTAACTAATAAGAGAGATAAAATATGAATCAATCTGACACATTTGTAACGCAACTTCAGGAAGTAGCAAGGTTATTTATGTTTCAAAAGATGCAAAGCGTAATCAGATATTCAAAAACAAGCGGTTTTTCGATGTCACATATTGGAGCATTGATGCATCTGCATAATACGGGGGCCAGCGATGTGTCCGGTCTTGGAGACAAGCTAGGAATAACTTACCC
>JAUWSD010000149.1 GCA_030610225.1 Chloroflexota bacterium | reverse complement strand
GTGAGTAAAAATGAAGATTTGAGATATTTGAGCATCGTTAACAGCATTATTTAATGATGTTTCTAGCATTTCCAATTGGTCGCCACTGATCTTGCAATTGTCAAGTTCAGTATCCAAAATAATGAAATAGGCTGATTGGTATGGGAAGTAAAAGTATGTGGACCCGTAGCGATCTTCATAGAGCTGGCGATTTTCTACATCGTGGTTGCCGACCGCGTTGAAAATCGGGTAGTCTTGATCAAATAGAATGATTTCTTCCAGATCTTGAAAATCAGCAATGGAGCCGTGCGGGACAATATCCCCGAGGAGGATCATCAGGGAAGGGTTGAGATCGGCAAAATAACTGAGCTTGTTGATGAAACTCTGTGCAGGGTGGGGTGCTGTAGATTTATTGGAGCCATAGATATGCCCAGCTACTATTATGAGATATTCCTCATCTGTAGACTCGTTTAGCGGTTTGTCATTTATCGAAAGCCAATCGATTCTGGCGAGATTTGGTTCCCAGGGGGAAACTGAGGATAATCTTGAGGAGTCTGTTGATTGGCAACCAGACAATAAACTCAAGACGGAAAACAAGAATAATAATGTCTCAATCCTTTTCTTGTCCATTTATAGAAAGTAGTTATATTCCATAGCCTGGTTGTATTTTGAAAAAGCTCCTGGCCGAGCGGGAAATTCGCCAAGGAGTTTTGGAATTTGATCACTTTTTTCCAGGGGGCATTTAACTTCCAGGATTATGATTTCCTCGGAGGGGAGGGCAAATTGGAGATTGGGTTTGTAATTATCTTTTTGAAGGTACGTTGTTAATTTAGTGTCGACAGAAACCCGGATCTCATCATCGTAAGAAGCTTTATAATATTCGCGCTGGTAGTGATTGATTAGAACAGGATTTGATTCTTCGACCATTTGTAAAAATCCGTCTCTGGAAGACTGCTTGATTAGAGTTGTTATATCATTCCATGTCATGGTCTGAAAATCAAACGAACCACTGATGAGTTGAGTGTCTTTCCACCCTAATCTATTCACTTTTTGTTTAACTTCTAATAATGCTGATTGAAACACGAAGGCCTCTCCATACCATCTCAATCGCAATTTCCGTCTTTCGGAGATACCGCTGATGTGGTCATTGAGAGAGTCCAGATTGATGGTGTCAAAGTAAATGTTGTTCACTTTGCGGGGTGGATAGGCCTGTATAAATCCAGCGGAGTGCAGCCTTATCCATTGACTTACATGATTCCTCAGGAATCGATCAAAAACAATTTTGATCTCATAACGAGTTTGATCTTGATTCGTTGTCATCCGTCAATTTCCCAATACATTGAGATCATAAAGAAGCTCAACATCGAAATCTTCAGATGGCTGCTGCATCCCATCAATCGTTATTGTGCTTCCTGTTTGAACCATGCTCGCCATTTTTGTTTCGAGAATTTCGACCTGAGAGGCATGGATCTCAGCTGGCCCGAATTGGGCTTTTTTAATATAGGCAGCCAAACCTGTCACCTTAGCTGAATTGATTGTGCTATTTATGATAGAAACGGCTGATAGGTCTTTACTCGCAATACCAATTCCTACATCATGGATTGTTAAGTTTTGAGCTGTTAATTGGCTGTTTTCACCCGCTGAAACAGCTTTGTCCTGGATATGGTGAAAACTTGAGTCAACCAGGGAAATTTCCGAACCGCTGGTGTCTACAGCATCACCACCAATATTCAAAAAGCCGCAGTTTGAGATTTCACCCTGGGTAAAGTCAGCATCAAAAGCATCAGAGGAAGTATCGGAAATCTCACAATAAGAAAAAGAAAATTCACTATGCACGATGTTAATCGCATCTTCTGCTATGGATTGGGCGATTTGGACATGAGTTGTTTCAAGGGGGCTTTTGTACAAAGTTATCCCACCGGTCAATTGCCACCCTCCTCGGGAAATTCCTTCTGTGTTTTCAATTCTCAGATGTTCCCAATGAGAGGTTATTCCAGCATCAAGGACTACAATGCCACCCCAGAATGATCCTTGAGAAGACAATAATACAGGGTTTTCAGACGTACCTTTGACATGGATCGGGTGTTTGCTGAACAAGATTTTTTGTGGCTCAAAGCGCAGGGTCGTCCCTTGAGAAATAATTAAACTCATACCTTTGGGAATAATAAGATCACCAAGAACGTCCCAGTCTCCATTTTGGACAATCAGTTGGTCCCTATTTTGCACCCTTATTAAAAACGGGTGCTGGGCAAGACATTCTTCCAGTGAAGGAATGATCGGGCCAGGTCCATTTTTCAAGATTTGCGCTAGTGGATCATTGACCAGCACTTCACGATAGGTTTGCTCTAAACCATAGATCTGGCTCCAAATAGCTACTTGAAGGTCTGTGCTGCTAGTTATCGTTGCTGAAACAGGGATCTTGAAACTCACTTCGTGAAGGTTTTCTGAGCCGCGAAATAGCATAGAGCCATTATCATTGATTATGGATGGGGAGTTCTGTAAATTAAACCACTCTGGGTCTATTGGCGTTATCTTCCCATTCACTTCAATTTCTAGTAGTTGTAGAGGAAGAACTGTTAAATTGACTAGGTCCACCCGGATAGATTTTTGATCTGGATCGTAGGTTGCATACCCCCTGATTATTTTAGGTGGATGAAGCTGTTTTTCGAGCATTAACCTCCGGGACTGAAGTACATCCCAGATCGAAGTGAATTCGACCGAACTATATTCGCGGGCTAAGGTGTTTTGTATCTGATCGGTCGATTCTTCAAGATAATTTTGAAGATCTATCAAATAATCAGGGTCTGTTATCCGCTCTAATTCATGAGTGTAGGCAGCTTTGACTTCAGGATCATCAAAAAGGGCATTATTCACAAAAGGATAGGCAAGCTGATCCTCCAACCACCAATCTGAAAGGGGAATTGTGTCATAAGCTATTGGTTCTAATAACCCGGTGATAGGGTTATAGTAAAAACGTATGTTGTGCCAACGAGTGGTATGCCCGGCGCCCCATAAATCACTGAGTGCATAGAATCTTCCCAGTGATTCAACATCAAATATATCTGATACGGCTCTCTGGTTGGTTTGAAATGCCCTTAATAATCCAATTGCAGCTTCTGCTTGTTCATTGAGCTCTGGATGTTTTGTTATATAACCTTCTCTAAACACATCTACTTCAGAAGTTTCCATGTCTGTATTCATGAAAAATCCTGTTGTAATTACCTGGTCAAGAAGGGCGTTTCCTCCTGCCTCCATGAAGGTAGCTGTATTTTTCCACATCAAATCCTCATCGAAATGGAGGATAATCCCCTGGCGTTGTTCTTGTGATTCTAATAATTCTTGGGAAAAACTCTCTTCCAAAGCGTATATGCCTTTTGGTTCTCCATTAATCAATACATTTATGAATTGGTAGCGAGTAGTTAAAATGTTTTCAGAAAATAGATGTTGGTGAAAGGCCCATTCCGTGACAAAATTTCGAGTTTCTGGAGCCTGAATTGAAAATCTGCGCATTCCATTAATATATTGATTATCATCTTTGATATGAATCCTGAATGACCATTTATTTCCCTCTAGGTGATCTATCCAATCCCCTTTTAATCGCAGCTCAGCATCGAGCTGATTTCCATCTTGATAACTAATCTGGCAAGGTACCAGGTCCTCGTCCGAAGTAAACAGAACTCCAGTTATTAAAGCTTCTTCTCTCTTCTCGATGATCTGATTGTAGCTCTCGAATGGCAAATCAATATATAGAGTAGGAAGGCCATTTTCACTGTACGCCAGAAATTCCACGCGTAG
>JAUWSD010000185.1 GCA_030610225.1 Chloroflexota bacterium | reverse complement strand
TCAAGTTTCTTGCCAAGCTCATCCCACTCATACCCAAACCAGATCGAGTGTGCTGGTTGAACAACATACATGTCTTCCAGCTCAACTGTATTACGGGCCTCATCTTCAGAAATCAGGACCTCATGCAGTTTCTCGCCAGGCCTAATACCGATGATCTCTACTTCTGCATCAGGAGCAATTGCCTTGGCAAGGTCAGTGATAGTTGTGCTGGGGATCTTGGGGATGAACACTTCACCGCCGTACATCTTCTCAACGGTGTTGATCACAAAATCAACACCCTGCTCAAGCGTCAGCCGAAATCTGGTCATATCTTTGTCGGTAACAGTCACCCTGCCGCTTTCACGCTGCTGCAGGAAGAAGGGGACCACACTCCCGCGGGAACCGATCACATTCCCATAGCGGACACAGCTGAAGCGGGTGTCTCTTCCGCCCGCATATGCATTCGACTGAATGGTCAGCTTCTCAGCGGCCAATTTTGTCGCACCATACAGGTTCGCGGGATTGACAGCTTTATCAGTACTGAGAGTCAGCACTTTCTTCACACCAGCATCCAGGGCAGCTTCAACGATATTACTAGTCCCATTGATATTGGTCTTGATGGCTTCCATGGGGTTATATTCACAGGCAGGCACCTGTTTGAGCGCAGCAGCGTGTACAACGATATCCACACCTTCCATCGCCCTGCGCATTCTATCCTTGTCGCGGATATCGCCAATGAAATACCGCAGGTTTGGCTGGTCAAAGCCTTTTGAGCGCATTTCGTGCTGCTTGAGTTCATCCCTACTAAAGATGATGATCTTCTCAGGTGAGTATTTCTCATTTAGTATTTTTATAAATTCTTTTCCAAAAGAGCCTGTTCCCCCGGTAACCATAATTATTTTATCAGACCAATTCATATTAATCTCCAATCCAATTTACCGGCTCTCCCAATACGGCCTGGATCGTCCGGTTGTATTTTTGTTTTCCCTGCTCTGATAAGAATTGGGAAAGTGGATAATTTTTTACTGTTTCAAAGAATCCCCGCATATGCCAGGGATACTGAAAAGGATATGTAAAGAAGAAATGATAGGCATATTTCCAGGCCAATTCGATCTTTTCTTTTGGAAGTCCTTTTTTATCTTTAACTGAAAATTCCCGATCCAGCATCTGGAAATATTCTTCCCATGAATTTGGATCATTAGTGAAACCTTTGCCGCGGTAGTGGGTATTTCCGACTACTATCACCGGTACACCGTGCATAGCTATCTCCATGCCAACGGTGGTTGTATAAGCCAGCCCCAGCTTTGCGACGCCTATCAGGTCATATGTGTTGACCGGATCATTCGGACCTATCAAATGGACATTCTCCGGTAGTTCAGGAAATTCATCCTTAACCAGATCAACAACCGATGGCCCATTAGCAACAAGCTCACCTGGGTGAGTACGCAGAATGAACTGGACATCATTTCGATCAATGAAATACTTGATCGTCCTGCGCATCCAATCTGTCATCGTGCCTGAAAAGGTCGCGCGTTTAAGAGTGAGACTGTCACCGATCACATTTGATGCCAGCAGAGCAATTGGTCTATCATCCAGGCCAAGTTGATCCTTGATGGCCTGATCTCCCTGCCTCGGCACTCCCTGCCATTTCCGCTCAAAATTCTGCCAGAGATCTGCATTTACCCTACTTGCATATAATTCCTGAATTTTATTCTTCTGCTCTTCGGTGAATTCTGATCCTTTTACATGAGACCAAACATCAGTTGAATCCTGAAGCATCACCGAACGATTCTTATCCAGCCACATTTTCCCAGCCTGTTCTCCATATTCATAGGTCGTCAGAGGAATTCCAATATGTTTTGCCGTGTTCATTGCAGCCCCATACTCAAAGACCATCCCGTTTGGCACGATCATCACATCTGGTTCATTGTTTTTCAACCAATGAAGTAGTGAAGCGGTTGCCTGGGTGTTGCGTTTTAACCTCAGATTGAGCAGCTCATGATCCAGGTCAACTTCTTCCACCATGAATGTATACTGGCAGTCTCGGATGGATAATTCTCTGGTCTCGAGCATCAGCTCTTCAGACAATTCATCGCGGGGTACTTCCGTCAAAGGTATCAGGTCCAATAGGCCAGCTGTTGGTTTTATTGTGCGCTTAACTAAATGGTCCAGTTTTCGGCGGTTATAGTCGTTAATGTCATCAAACCATTTCATATAAGGAACATAACCATAACTGACCTTATGCCCCATAGCTTTGAGAGCCAATGCCATGATGACAGTATTTGGAATCCAGGCATGAGTCGCTGCGAATATGAATATATGCTTGCTCTCTGCAGGATCGATCCCAATTCGAGCAGTTTCAGCTTCTTTCACCCAAAGGGGCAGCACTTTCTGAAGCCTTTCCAAATGGGAGCCCTTTAGCCCATAATATCCGCGCAAAGATACATCCAGCTCTGCAGCAAATGGCATCCTCCAGATTAGCTCTTTGATCTGCTGTTTAACTCTGTTTTCCATACCTAAACCTTTTCTATCTTCCAGCCCAGGTCAGGGCGGACGACTCCGGTTCGCCTCTCCATCCACTGCTTCCCGGGCGCACCGGCGGTATCAACCCCGAAACTGAGGGCGTGTTCATCTGTGAAATAACTTTTCACTCTATATGAACTTGCATTCATTCCCAAAACATACTTTCTCTCATTTAAGAAATGCGCGGGGATCTCACACCTGCTGATATAACGCCCACTCTTACGGACACCATATTTTTCGTAATTTTCAGCCATATCAGTATCAAAAGCGGTAAACAGATAAGCACCCTGACTGGTCTGCAAATAAATACCGACCCGCAGCCCTTGGATATCTTTTTTAATTTCATATTCAACTTCTACTGTCAGAGCTTCGGCTGAACGGGCCACATCCACAATTCTGCCTTCTTTATCTTTTATTCTGATAGCCAATGGCTTGAAAGGTGCAGCCGATTCGGGGATCTCATCCTCTGTCCAGATGCGCTCCCCTGC
>JAUWSD010000118.1 GCA_030610225.1 Chloroflexota bacterium | reverse complement strand
ATGTGCATGTTGCCCTTACATGGACTGCGATAACCTTATTCTTCGCGGCAGCTGTTTTGGCAATCATTAATATCTTTAAGAAATCGAGTAATTTTTCCAAATTGCTTCAGAACGTTTTTGGAGTGGCTCTTTTATTTCATTTCCTTGGATTGATCATGAGTATCATATCCTCATATGTTAATTGGGGCGGGGTTCGATTAGGTGAGGCAGGTTATCAGATCACGATATATGTTCTCATTTTTGGTGGAATCTCTTTGCTGATCATGAAGTTAATTGAAAATAATCAATTAAAGAGTGTAGTTGGGCTTATACCAGCTGCAATTTTCTTAATTACTAGAACCAGCTCTCATATTGGATTGCATCCAGATGATCCAGTCTTGAACGCCCCTGCAAGTATCAAATACACCTTTCTGGGTTTATTTTGCCTAATGTTATTTTTATCAATTTGGTTGGCAGTTTACAGGCATTTCAAGAATCAAGAAAATAAAGAATTGTAGAATTAATCCAACCGAATATCAGATGTACCCTTATGATAAAATTATCCTAATTGAACTAGATCTATATACTTCTCGAGGAGGTAGATGTGATAAAAGATGCTCTAAAAGAAGCAGAATATAAAATGAAAGCTTCATTACAGGCTTTAGTTGAAGAGTTGTCTCGAGTACGGACGGGGAGAGCCTCGCCATCGTTGATCGATGGATTAATGGTTGAATATTATGGGACTCCAACCAGATTAATTCAATTGGCTACTATTACAGTGCCAGAACCTCGGCAATTGTTGATCAAACCTTTTGATATAACCTCGATCAAAGATATCGAAAGGGCGATCATCAGTTCAGATTTAAATTTAAATCCGATGAACGATGGAAAATCTATTCGATTGGCACTGCCAGTACTTACAGAAGAAAGACGAATAGACCTCTGCAAAGTTGTTAGCAATCGCGCGGAGGAAGCAAGAGTAGCAGTCAGAAATATTCGCAGAGATGTCATTAAAGACATGCGTGAATATGAAAACGAAAAATTGATCTCCGAGGATGACCTCGAACGCGGAGAAAAGGGCGCTCAGGAAATTACTGATAAGTACATCGAAGAAATTGAAGAGTGTGCCGACACCAAAGAAAAAGAGGTTATGGAGGTCTAACCTCTATTTATCAAATGGAAATCGATCAGCAACTTCCAAAAGATATCCCAACTCACGTTGCGATAATCATGGATGGAAATGGACGCTGGGCTGAATCACGCGGACTCCCAAGATTGATGGGGCACCGTGCGGGAACAGAAAACCTGCGTACTATCATCCGCGCATGTGGGGAATTTGGGGTGAAGTATCTTAAACTTTACGCATTTTCAACCGAGAATTGGGGTCGGCCTGAAGATGAAGTAAAGGGTTTGATGAAGATATTTGATGATGTCTTTGAAAGAGAATTAGCTGAATTAATTGATCAGGGTGCAAATCTTAAGTACATCGGACGCAAGGATGGTGTAAGTGAGAAGATGCAAGCGCAGATCAAGCACGGGGAAGAGATCACAAAAGATAATGACAAGTTATTCCTGAATGTTGCATTTAATTATGGCGGTAGGGATGAGATCGTTTATGCGATCCAGAGATTGATCGAAGATGGGGTCAAAGCTGAGGATGTATCCGAAGAAATGGTGTCGGATTATATGTTCACATCCGGAATTCCTGACCCAGACCTGGTAATCCGCACTTCAGGAGAGAAAAGACTCAGCAATTTCCTTACATGGCAGACAGTTTATTCTGAGTGGTATTTCCCGGATGTATACTGGCCGGATTTCAACAAAGACGAGTTATTAAAAGCTCTGCATGAGTATTCAAATCGAAAAAGAAGATTTGGAAAAATATAAACGGTGAAAAATAAATGCTAAAACAAAGATTTTTGGTTGTGCTCGTACTCTTACCTATCGGAATAACTGCTATTGTTCTTGGAGGCTGGTATTTTTCCCTTCTGATGGCTGTTTTTATCGGTTTGGCGGCCTGGGAATATGCAAAACTATTCAAAAAGGGCGATTTTGAGCCATGCATCAGTTTAGTTATAGCTGGTTCACTTTTGCTGGCTTTATTGCAAACACTTTATGAATCTGAATATCATCTTCCAGCACTTTCATTTTTGATACTGATTGCGATGTTCAGGCATATGATCAGTTTTGAAAAGGGCAGGGACAAAGCCGCAACAGATTTCGCTGTAACGATAAGTGGCATTTTTTATATCGGGTTATTAGGCAGCCATTTCCTTGGCATGCGCTCACTCGATAATGGTCTTTGGTGGGTGTTAGTTATATTGCCAGCAATTTGGCTGGCTGATATGGGTGGATATTTTATTGGAAAAGCAATTGGAAAACATAAGCTCAGCCCAAGATTAAGTCCTAAGAAAACATGGGAAGGGTATGCGGGAGGGATTGCATTTGCTCTGGTTGGTACCCCTCTACTCGTACTCCTTTATGAAAAGTTGGGAGTAGAAGCACCTGGATTTGTCACTTTCTGGCATCAGATCGTGATTGCGATCATCATGTCAGTGCTGCCAACACTTGGAGATCTTGGGGAAAGCATGATCAAACGGCAGGTTGGTGAGAAAGATTCAAGCTCAATCCTACCTGGTCACGGTGGAATCTTTGACAGAATTGATTCATGGTTATGGGGAATTGTGATCGGGTATTATTTGATCACTCTGGTTTTTTATAATCTATAAACTAATTAACTGGAATTGGGAGAAATAATATGTCAGCAGCAAGTTTGAAACCCTCAAGAAATTTAGCACTTGACCTTGTTCGCGTTACAGAAGCAGCTGCTTTAGCCGCATCCCCATTCATGGGGCGCGATGACAAGATCGGTGCAGATCAGGCCGCAGTCGATGGAATGAGAATGATGCTCAATACCCTTGATATGGAAGCTGTTGTTGTGATCGGCGAGGGTGAGAAAGACGAAGCTCCAATGTTGTTTAACGGTGAAATAGTTGGCAAGCCGGGTGCAGTCCAGATGGATCTTGCAGTTGACCCTATAGATGGGACTCGTCCACTTGCACAGGGAAAACCAAATTCAATTGCGACAGTGGCAATTTCTCCGCGCGGCACAATGTTCGATCCTGGGCCTTTTGTATATATGGATAAATTGGCAGTTGGTCCCGAATGTAAAGGTTTGATTAACATAGAAAAACCAGTAAAAGAAAACCTGGAAGCCATTGCAAAAGCAAAGAACATCCGTATGCAGGATGTGACAGCAGTTGTGTTGAGCCGACCAAGACACGATAAATTGACAGCAGATATTCGCGAAGCAGGGGCCAGGATCAGATTTATTGATGACGGCGATGTCGCAGGTGCATTGATGACATGCTTCCCTGATACGGGTATCGATGTATTGATGGGAGTTGGCGGCACACCGGAAGGCGTTCTAGCAGCGTGTGCTCTTAAGACCCTTGGGGGTGAGATCCAGGGCAAACTTTATGCTAGAAATGAAGATGAAATGAATAAAGGCCGCGAGATGGGTTACAACTTTGATGATGTTATCACTATGAATGACCTTGTATCATCGAATGATGTTTTCTTCTCAGCAACCGGAATTACAGACGGCGAATTTGTTGATGGTGTAAAATATTTTAAGAGCACTGCCCGGACGGACAGCCTCATCCTGAGAGGTATGACAGGAACCATTCGCAGAGTAAGTGCAGTACATCAATTAGAAAAATTAAAGAAGATCAGCGCAGTATCATATTAAAGCTGGCTGGTTGACTTTATTAGGGCAAAATGGTATTATTTCGCCCGAAACAAACTACATAGCCTATATAACACTCTTATCCAGAGAGGTGGAGGGACCGGCCCTTTGAAACCTCGGCAACCGGCGGAAACGCAGCGGTGCCAATTCCGGCAGGAAAGAATTCTGGAAGATGAGAGGGTGCAAAAGAATTTTGGTGCCCTTTCTTGGTGAAAGGGCATTTTTATTGGAGGTTTTTATGAGTAATACATTTATGAATTCAAAGAGTATTGTCTTCACATCTGAATCTGTGACAGAAGGTCATCCTGATAAGATGTGCGACCAGATCAGCGATGCTGTACTGGATGCATGCCTTGAACAGGATCCAAACTCCAGAGTAGCATGTGAGGTTGCAGTGAAAACGGGTTTCGTAATGCTCCTTGGAGAGATCACTACCAAAGCAATTATCAATTATGATAAATTGGTACGTGGTGTTGTGAACGAGATCGGTTATACAAGAGCAAAATATGGCTTTGATGGATCTTCTTGTGGCGTTATGGTTGCTATCGCACAGCAATCTGAAGATATCGCACTTGGTGTTGACAAAGCATTGGAAGCCAAAGCTGGCGAGATGACAGAGGAAGATATTGAGAAGGTTGGAGCTGGAGACCAGGGCATGATGTTTGGTTATGCCTGCAATGAAACTGAAACTCTGATGCCAATGCCGATCTATTATTCACATAAGCTTGCACTCCAATTAGCGAAAATTCGTAAAAAAGGTGTTGTCGATTGGCTGCGCCCTGATGGGAAAAGCCAGGTGACAGTTGAGTATGAATTTGGGAAACCAAAGAGGATCGATACAATTCTCGTTAGCACTCAGCATGGACCGGATGTAGAACAGGAAGAGATCAGAGAAACTATCATTGAGCATGTGATCAAACCAGTGATACCCGCTGAACTTCTTGACGAAGATTTGAAGATCTATGTAAATCCAACCGGCAGATTTGTTATGGGTGGCCCACAGGGTGATGCAGGGCTGACCGGCCGCAAGATCATCGTTGATACTTATGGT
>JAUWSD010000082.1 GCA_030610225.1 Chloroflexota bacterium | reverse complement strand
GGGAAGACCTTCTTGAGGTCGATCGTCATAGGCCAGATATTGAGCGTAGAAAATGTTCGCGCTGATAGATTGTGGGTCCAAGTTTAGAGCTGTTTCAAGTGTATTGGAAGCGTCCTGATCCAACTGCATCTGCGACATACCGAGGTATGCCCAGCCTTCACTGTACTCCGGGTTTTCTGCAACCGCACCCGAGAAAGCTGAGTTGGCCAGATGCCAATAATCAACACCTCCAAGGGTCTGCCCGATCTGAACCAGACGGTAGGCTTCATCTTCAGCAAAATCAGACCTTTGGATCGTGCTGATCATTTTGTGAGCGCGATCATATAAATTGGGGTCGAGTTCTGCAGATTTGGCCAGATAACCTGATGCCCTGTCAGGTTCGATGACCGCGAAGATCAATCCCATCAGAAAATTTGCGTCAGGGTCATCAGGATCAGATTCAAGAGCAGCCAGCAGAGAGTCTTTGGCGGATCCAATCTCAAGATCCATGATGTGCTGCTCAGCAATATGAAGGAGATCAGTATCAAGTATGATCTCCTGGTCTTCCACCTGATCGTTGGAGATCGACACTGGATAAATGTTGATGGTCAGTATTATCGCTGAAAATATCAGCATACTGACCAAAGTCCAGAACCAATCTTTGTTTGCTTTCATATTCAGATTATAGCTCACAGATAGAGAAACTTATTATGTAAATGATGTTCATGTTTGATATAATTATTGCGCCAGACTATAAAAAGAAAAGAGGAAATTTAAATGGATTTTCAATTATCTGAAGAACATCGAATGGCTCAAAAAATGGTGCGGGATTTCGCAGCCAAGGAAGTAATTCCTGTCATTCAGGAATGGGACTCCAAGCAGGAAATGGCTCCCCACTTCCTGCCAAGAATGGGAGAATTGGGGATCATGGGAATTAATATTCCTGTGAAATACGGGGGACAGGGTTTTGATTACATTACATTAGGACTTGTATGTGAAGAGCTTGAATATGCAGACTCCTCTCTGAGGGTTGTGATGTCTGTTCATATGGGCTTGAACAGCATGGCAGTTTTGCAGTGGGGGACCGAGGATCAGAAACAGAGATTTCTGGTTCCGCAGGCAAAGGGCGAGAAGGTCGCCGCATTTGGCCTGACAGAACCGGATGCAGGCTCAGATGTTGCCGCTATGACAGCTACTGCTGTCAAAGATGGGAATGAATATATTCTCAATGGTGAGAAAATGTGGATCTCGTTAGCAACAAAGGCAGATCATACATTGGTTGTGTGCCGAACAGACATGAATGCTGATAAACCCACCAGCGGGATGACAGCTTTTATGGTTGAGAATGCCCGTGACGGTGTGACTTCAGGGGACATCCACGGTAAGCTGGGCGTACGCGCCGGCTCAACTGGATGGGTCAATATGCAGGATGTCCGCATTCCGGAAGAGAATCGGATTGGTGAAGAGGGTGAAGGCTTCAAAATTTCGATGTCATGTCTGGATAATGGCCGATATACAGTAGCTGCTGGAGCAACAGGTTTGATCAAAGCATCATTGGATGCCAGCGTCAAATATGCTCAGGAGCGGAAAACCTTCGGTGTGCAAATAGCTGAACATCAGCTCATTCAGCAGAAGATCGCCCATATGCATCGTGACCATGAAATGGCACAGCTTTTATATTTGAAAGCTGGCTGGAAGAAGAATTTGGGAGAACGCAATACTCGAGAAACCTCACTGGCAAAATGGTTCGCTACTGAAGCATCATTTAATGCAGCCTCAGAAGCAGTCCAGATACACGGGGCGTATGGTTACAGTGATGAGTATCCTGTGGAACGCTTCCTGCGAAATTCCAAGGGTGCGGTGATATATGAAGGAACAAACGAAATTCACCAGTTGGTGCAGGCAGCGTATGCATTTGGCTGGAGAAAGGATAGACCGCTCAGAAAAGAGCTACCTGCATTTGACCCGGATGTCTGGCAGGAATAGAATAGATATGTGATAACAGGCCAGAGTAAAAACTCTGGCCTTTGATAATCGGAGAAAAGGAAAGAGAGGAGGTTGCATTGAAGATCGTAGTATGTGTTAAACAGGTGCCTGACTCTGCAGCGGCGATCGTTGTGGAAGATGGAAAAGTAAATTGGGGCGATGCCCCAATCGTGATCAACCCCTGGGATGAATATGCTGTTGAAGCGGCCCTGCAGCTCACTGAGAAGTACGGCGGTGATGTTGTGGCCCTGAGCATGGGTGGGGATAAAGCAAAAGAAGCCCTGAAACATGCTCTGGCAATGGGATGCAGTGAAGCGATCCTGATCAATGATCCAGAATTGGCTGAGATGGACGCCTCCGGCGCAGCGAAAGTGCTGGCAGCCGGAATCCAGAAAGTTGGGGATGTTGAAATGGCGATCTTTGGAAAGCAAGCAATTGACAATGACACCGGGGTAACCCCCGCCATGACCGCAAGAGTGCTTGGATGGCCAATGATCTCTTTGATCTCTGCTGTTGAGAATATAGCTGATGGCAGTATTAAAGCAAAAAGATTTATGGAGGAAGGAAACCAGATATTTGAGAGCAAGCTTCCTGCAGTAGCCAGCATAGTCAAGGATTATTCTGATCCGCGCTACCCGTCATTTATGGGTATCCGCAAAGCATCACGGGCAGAAATCCCAAATTTGACAGCTGGTGATCTGGGAATTTCAAAACCAGAGAATAAGGTCAAATGGTTTGGTGTTGATAACCCTCCAGTACGGGATATTACGAATGAGAAAATCGAGGGAGAAACTCCCGAAGAGATCGCAGCAAATCTCGTTAGCAAGATCATGGAAGAGAAGGTGCTGTAATGGCTAAAATACTTGTATTCATAGACCAATATAAGGGCGAAGCTGGAATGGCTTCCTGGGAAGCACTGCTGGCTGGAAAAATGCTGGCAGATAAACTGGGCGGCGGCTTGTCCGCTGTGATAGTTGGGTCCGGTGTTGAAGCTCTGGCAAATACAGCATTCCATTATGGGGCAGAAGAAGTTTTCCTGGCTGATGATGTTTCTTTAGCTGACTACCGTGCTGAAGCTTATGCTTTGGGTTTGGCAAAAGCAACTGAAGCAGCAGACCCGGAAGTTGTACTTTTCCCGACAACAACCCGCGGAAGAGAACTGGCTGCCATGCTGGCGATCGACACTGACAGTGGTGTGTTGGTTGATGCAACCGAGATGGATGTGGAAGATGGCGCAGTAGTTGCCACACGCCCAATTTATGCCGGCAAAGTGATCGCTAAAGTGAAGTGTGAAGCGAAACCACAGATCATCACTTTGAGGGCACGGGCATTCGGGAAACCGGAAGCAGATGAGAGCCTCTCCGGCAATATCACTAAGCTGGATGGATTGATGGCTGAAGCTGATATCGCGACAAAAGTTCTCGACACCGAAATGGTTGAAGGCGGTGTGAGCCTTACAGACGCGAATGTGATCGTCTCTGGTGGACGCGGTGTTTCAAATAATGCCGGCCTCGAAGTTCCCGGCGACATCACGGATGAGAAAGAGATCGAAATATGGAAGGCGACGCAGGGTTTTGGCTTGATCCAGGAGCTGGCAGATGTACTTGATGCCGCTGTTGGCGCCAGCCGTGCCGCTGTTGATGCTAATTACATCTCTTACGCTCACCAGGTTGGGCAGACCGGCAAGACCGTAGCCCCCGATCTTTACATCGCCTGCGGTATTTCCGGCGCGATCCAGCATATGGCCGGGATGCGCTCCAGCAAGGTGCTGGTTGCGATCAATAAAGATGGCGATGCCCCTGTATTCAAGGAAGCTCGCTATGGCGTGGTGGGTGATCTGTTCGATGTCCTGCCTGCCATCACAGCTGAGTTTAAAAAGCAGTTAGGCAAGTAAGATTGATGAAAATGAAAGAGCGCCAATTGGCGCTCTTTTTTGTTAAGTGTGCTGGGAGGTAAGGTTGTATACGATGATCGCGGCTACTATCATCAGACCACCGAGGCCCTGCATGAGGCTGAATGGCTCCTGCCCGAGGGTCCAGGCGAAGACTGCTCCGAAGAGAGGTTCAAGGCTGAAGATCAGGGAAGTGCGCAGGGGGCTGACCAGCTTCTGGGACCAGAGTTGAATGCTGAAGGCACTCAGGGTTGGTAAAATTGCCAGGAAAATGATGGTCCAGATGGTTGTAGTTGACTGGACTTCGAGACTGCGACCAAAGAAAATACTGATCAGCAGACTAAACCCTCCAACGATGAGAAATTGTTGAAAATTCAAACGTGCAATGTCAATGTCATCACCTATATATTTTGCTACAAAGATCAGGTGCACCGCATACATGATGGCAGCAAAGATGGTGATCGTGTCACCGGGATTGATCTCCCTGATCCCACCTGTGAGCAGATATAGACCGATGATGGCGATCAAAATAACGATAAATTGGATCCCCCGCGGCTTCTTCTTGAAGACCAGATAGTTCAGGAGGGGGATGAAGGCGACGAAGATGCCTGTGATGAAGGCAGAATTGGCCGCTGAAGTATATGCCAGACCAATTGTCTGAGGAATATATAAAAGAGCGAGGATGAGACCAAGGATCAGGCCGGGTTTGAAATCTTTGAACAGGGAGCGCTTTGAGATTAGCAAGTAAACTGCGAGGATCGCGGCCGCGATTAAAAATCTATAGGCAACAAGGGTGACAGGGTCAACATATGTAAGACTGTTCTTGACGATAAAGAATGTGGCGCCCCAAATTGCCGCGGCGTATGTCAGCCCAAGATATGCGAAAATGGTTTTGGATTTGCTTGATTTCATAAATTTAATTTATTATCAGGATATTATTAGTTGGTAATATTATCACACCAGATTTTATTCAAAAAGAACTTAATCGGGGAAATGGGGTTTTGGTATTCAGGTAATTGACGAAGCAAAGCTTCGTTTAAGTTAAGAATGAAAGAATGACGAAGCTTTGCTTCGTGTATATTTATTATGAGAGATCATCCACATATTTTTAAAGGAGAACAGAATGGAATTGAAAGAATATAAGAAGAGGATAAATGCCTGGTCGATGTATGACTGGGCAAACTCAGCATTTGCGACCACCGTGATGGCTGGTTTTATGCCGATTTATTTCAGGGCGATGGCTGAGAGCGCTGGGTTGATAGGCGAGAAAGCAACTTCAGCATGGGCATTTGTGACCACCTTCGCGTTGATCCTTGTCGCAGTGCTCGCACCTGCGCTGGGTGTGATGGCTGACAGAATGGCCGCTAAGAAAAAATTTCTGACCGTTTTTGCGGTAATAGGTGCAGTTGCTTCGATGGCACTCTTCATTCCCAATGGTGATATGTACACGCTTGCCGGTGCGATCTACATCCTTGGAAATATCGGATTTGCAGGGGCGAATATCTTCGCAAATGCCCTGCTTCCTCATGTAGCAAAAAATGAGGATATGGATCAGGTTTCTGTCAAAGGATATGCCCTTGGATATTTGGGCGGTGGATTACTCCTGATCATTAATGTCATGATGTTTATGTTCCCGGAATGGTTCGGGATCCCCGGAGCAGAGATGGGTGTGCGTTTATCCTTCATCACAGTTGGTATCTGGTGGATCTTATTCACGATACCGCTCTGGAAACATGTCCCTGAGCCAAAAACAGCACATAAAGAGGTGCTGAGCTTTGGAAAGGCTGTCAAAGTAGGTTTTTCAGAGATGGCAAAGACATTCCAGAAAGTGAAGCAATATCCGGAAGCCTTCAAGCTCCTGCTGGCATTCTGGCTATATAACGACGGAATTGGAACGATCATCAAAATGGCGACCGCCTTTGGTGATGAGATCGGAATTGACCAGTCAAGTATGATCGGCGCTTTGGCGTTGGTGCAGTTCGTCGGGATCCCATTCTCATTCGCGTTTGGGAAGATGGCGAAGAAATTGGGTGCCAAGAAATCGATCCTGTTGGGT
>JAUWSD010000040.1 GCA_030610225.1 Chloroflexota bacterium | reverse complement strand
TTTTTCCTCCAAATTCTTCTGTAAATACACAGAGAAATTATTATCTTTCTAATTTATCCAGGACCATTTCGTGTAACTTATTTCTGATCTCTGTCTTTTTTGCATTTTCGATCACTGGATCAAAAAATCCTGATACCAACAACCTCTCAGCATCTTCTTCCGGGATACCTCTTGAATTAATGTAAAATACTTCGTTTTCATCGATCTTTCCGATCGTCGCACCGTGTGAACAACGCACATCATCTGCAAGGATCTCCAACCCGGGGATCGAATCTGCACGGGCATCATCGTCCAGGATCAGGTTCGGATTGGATTGATATCCATCGATCCTTTGAGCATCAGGAGCCACATAGATCATGCCCTGCCAGACTGATCGGCTCTCATCTTTCAGCGCGCCTTTGAAAAGCATATCGCTGAAAGTGTCAGGAGCCAGGTGGTTCTGCTGTGTGTCATGATCGAAGTGCTGATTACCGTCAGAGAAATATAATCCTGCCAATTTGCCTTCAGCACCTGGGCCAATCAGATCGATATTAATAAAACTTTTTGTAAGATGGCTTCCAAATGAACCATACACCCAATTCAGTTTTCCATCTTTATCTATACTAGCACGTTCATGGGTGAAATTCCAAATATTTTTTCCAAATGCCTGAAGTTCGATAACATCCAATTTTGCTGCCTGCCCTACATGTATTTCAACTATGCCGGAGTGCATGCTTGCTGCTTCTTCTTCAGACGAATATTCATGGATCAAAGTAGCGTTAGAATTTTCTTCCATCCAGACCACCAGATGCGACAGGTTCACAGTTCCTGAGCTTGAAATAGCGAGTTTGCTTTGTAATGGTGTTTCAATTTCCACACCTTTTGGCACATAAAGAAATATCCCATTACCGGAAAAGGCTGCTGTCATTGATGAGAAAATGTCTTCACTGCTATCAACCACCTGCCCCAGAGCTATCTCAACTTCTGCGGGATAGTCTTTGATCGCAGTTTTCAGATCAGAGAAAATGACGCCTTTTTCTGCCAGTTCCTTGTCCAGTTCAATAATTACATCGCTATCATTGATCACTACTTTTCCAGCTGATTGCTCAGGTTTCAAGATGAATTCAATATCAGCACTTTTACCAGCAGTTCCATTTGGCATGCTGAAACTCTGCCGGGAAAACTGTCTTAGATCAGTCCTGCGCCATGCTTCTTCGCTTCTCTTTGGTATCACCATTGTCTGGAAAGCTTCCCACGCTTTCTGCTGGTATGTCTTCATAAATTCAGCATCGCCATAATTGGGGATCATTTCTTTTGTGAAATCAAATCCGCTTCCAACATCAGATCGGCTCTTTCTAGTTACTACGCGTTTCTTTTCTGTCATATCTTCACCAATTACCCAATCGACCCTTCCATCTGAAGTTGGATCAGGCGATTCATTTCGATCGCATATTCCATTGGCAACTCTTTGACCAGAGGTTCAATGAAACCTGAAACTACCATTCCAGCAGCTTCTTCTTCACTCAAACCGCGACTCATCAGGTAGAAAAGCTGCTCAACACCAACCTTCGAAACAGAAGCTTCATGACCAATATTGACATCTTTGGAATCAATTTCGATATATGGGTATGTGTCCGATTGTGATTCTGGATCAAGAAGAAGGGCGTCACAAACCACATTCGAGCGGATCTTCTCCAATCCTTCCGCAACCTTGATCAACCCACGGTACGATGCTCGCCCATTTGATTTACTGATCGATTTTGAAGTGATCTTTGAGCTGGTGTTGCTGGCATTGTGGATCATCTTTCCACCAGTATCCTGATGCTGCCCTACGGCTGCAAAACCAAGTGAGAGGATCTCTCCATGAGCACCTTCACCCATCAAATAACAGGATGGGTACTTCATCGTGATCTTGGACCCTAGATTAGCATCCACCCACTCCATTGTTCCACCCTCTTCAACGATAGCGCGCTGAGTCACGAGATTATACATATTATTAGACCAATTCTGGATGGTCGTATATCTGAATCGGGCATTTTTCTTGACGATGATCTCGATCACTCCACTGTGTAATGAATCACTGGTGTAGATCGGGGCTGTACAACCTTCAACATAATGAGCTTCAGCGCCTTCATCTACAATAATTATCGTGCGCTCAAATTGTCCCTGATCCGCCTGGTTAATCCGGAAATATGCCTGCATCGGCATCTCTACTTGTACTCCCGGTGGAATATAAACGAATGATCCACCTGACCAGACAGCGCTGTTCAATGCAGCGAATTTATTATCTTCGATCGGGATGATCTTACTGAAATATTCTTTGAATAACTCTTCATGATCTTGAAGACCATTCTCAATACTTTTGAAGATCACACCCTGTTTTTCAAGATGTTCCTGAATGCTATGATATACCATCTCCGATTCATACTGAGCACCTACACCTGCCAGGAATTTCTGTTCAGCCTCAGGGATACCCAATTTTCCAAATGTATCCTTGATCGTATCCGGAACATCATCCCAGCTTTTACCTTCACCTTCTGAGGGTTTTGTATAGAAATATATTTCATCCATATCCAACTCTGAAATATCTGGTCCCCAGTTCGGCATAGGACGATTGATGTAATGTTTGTAAGCTTTCAACCTGAAATCGAGCATCCACTCCGGCTCATTCTTTTTTTCTGAGATCTGCCTAACAACTTTCTCGCTCAAACCCCTCTCAGTCTGAAATACATGAGTTGCGGGATCACGAAAATCCCAGCGGTACTCGTCCAGGTTACTTAATAATTCCTTATCCGATTTTTGTTTTTCGGGCAATGTCATTTATACCTCCGAAGAAGCCGCTATTATTTGATCGCGTGCTTTTCACGCACCCAATCGTATCCCTGCTCCTCAAGTTTGAGAGCTAGATCTGGCCCTCCGGATTCGACCACGCGTCCATCGAACATGATATGTACAAAATCTGGCTGAATATAATTCAGTATGCGCTGATAATGTGTGATCACCAGAACACCAAGCTCAGTACTCTTCAATGCGTTCACACCTTCAGATACAGTGCGTAAAGCGTCAATATCCAGACCGGAATCTGTTTCGTCTAAAATAGCAAATTCAGGTTCCAGCGTAGCGAGCTGCAGGATCTCTGCCCTTTTCTTCTCGCCGCCTGAAAACCCATCGTTTAGATATCTGCCAGCAAAGGCGTGATCCATTCCCAACTGATCCATTTTTGCTTTTAATAACTTACGGAATTCGGGGATCGGGATACCTTTATCCTCTGGATTATTTGCTTTTCTGCGTGCATTTAGTGCTGTGCGCAGGAAGTTTGCCAGTGTGACACCGGGGATGGCTACAGGATACTGGAAAGCAAGGAACAACCCCGCTCTCGATCTTTCATCCGGTGACCAATCCATGATGCTTGTTCCGTTAATTGTAATGTCCCCACTCAATACCTCATAATCTGGGTGCCCCATGACACTTTTTGATAAGGTTGATTTTCCGCTTCCATTCGGGCCCATCAGAGCGTGTACTTCTCCAGCTTTGATACTGATATTCAAACCTTTTAGGATCTTATTCCCATCTACATTTACATGTAAGTCCTGTACTTTCAATTCATGCATAAAAAAAGAACTCCAATTGATATTTTAAGCCGGGCGATTGAATGTTTTATTGTTTTCCAGCTCGATTTTTTCCAGCGCATATTATAGCAGACCGATCACTATCGGTCAATATTTAAGAGAAAATTCTTATATATTATTTGTATTACATTAATTAGAATCTCGAGAACACAATTACTTACCGACTGAATATTAATAATTTTTATGAATTAATTGAAAGAAATTGACAAGCCCAACCCAATTTGATATACTGTCCCGGATTTTGATGATCAATTGGAAGGTATATGGCAACCACACGCGAAAAAGTAATGAAGTTCCTGCTTGAAAAGCAGCGCTGCACAATAAATGAGATCGCAGAAAGGGTTGAGATCAACCCTATTTCTGTGCGCCACCACATCAGCAAGCTCGAAACTGACGCTCTTGTCGCTTACGAAGATGAAAAACGCGGCGTTGGCAGGCCAACAAGGGTATATTTCCTGACGAATAAAGGTATGGAACTTTTCCCGAGCCGCTATTTAAGTCTTTCGGTCAGCCTGATCGACCAACTGAAAGAAGTGCTCTCACAGGAAGCGATTAATAAATTTTTCGAAGAGATCGGCACAAACCTTGCCAGCAATGACCTCAAAAATATAAATCTGGAAGAAATAGATATTAAAAAACGGCTGGAATTGATAGAGGAATTCCTTGAAAAACAGGGCTTTACTGTCAAGATCAGCGAGGAAGGTAACAACTACCGCATATATGAGACCAGCTGTCCATATATCCATGTCGGTAAAGAACACCGCGAGATATGTATTGTAGATGAGACTCTCATCTCAGCCCTGCTGGAGCATCCCGTCAAAAAGACTGAGTGCATCCTAGATGGCGATCCCCATTGTTCATACCTTGTGCAAATAGACGAAGAAAAGAGTGATAAATGAGCCCACTAAAAGCAGAGAAACCTGAAAAAACAGCGGTTTGGGATATAGAAGCTTCCCACCCTGATATAGCAGAAAAAGTAGAAATATCACTGAAAAATGTGATGGACCCTGAGATTGGCATGAACATCATCGAGCTGGGTTTGGTTCGCAACATCACTATTGACCCTGAGAGCGACAAGGCAAATGTATTGATGATCATGACCACCCCATTCTGCCCCTACGCCCCTGTGCTGCTGGAAGCAGCCCGATCCGGGACTGAAGAAGCCCTGGGCAAAGAGACCACCATTGAAATGGGCATGGAAATGTGGGACTTATCCTATATGGCTGAGGGTATGGGTGGGGACTGGGGATTGTTTTAAATCTTTTATCGTCATTGCGAACGCTAGCGAAGCAATCCTGTTTTACCGTCATTGCGAACATTAGCGAAGCAATCTCATTCCATACCTTCGAAAAGTGAAATCCACATGGTAACCTTTAAATTATGAAAAAAGGCTATATTTACTTCTTAACCAACAAGAACAACACAACATTATATGTAGGTGTAACTAATAACCTGGTGCGTAGAATTTACCAGCACAAACAAAAGCGAGTAAGTGGATTCACAAAAAAATACAATCTGGTCAAGTTGGTATATTTTGAAACTTTTGATTCAATAGTCGATGCCATTGCCAGAGAAAAACAGATAAAAGCTGGTTCGAGGAAGAAAAAAGAGGAATTAATTGAAAGCATAAATGGTGAGTGGAGAGATCTATACGAGGATATTTTGTGAAAGATTGCTTCACATTCGTTCGCAATGACAACCATTTTTCCCCTCATTGCGAGTATCAGCAAAGCAATCCCCCATCCTGTCATTGCGAGCGTCAGCGAAGCAATCTCTATATCTTCCCCCTTCATCATTCCCTCTCTCCCATTCTCCTGCTTGGGAGAGGAAATATTAATTAATATAAAAAGATGCTCTTGCGAGCATCTTTTTTTTTATTCCACTATTTTGTAAACTTGAATATCTGGGCAAATTTCATAGCCAGGTTCAGGTCTCCCTGCAGCTGGACCTTCTGCTGCATGAAGGCTGCCATCGCATCCAGCCGTCCAGTGACGATGTCCTTGTAGTCCTGTGAATCAGCACCAAGGGACATGGTCGGAGCCTCATGCTGGCCCTTGCCGACTTCGCAGGTACCGTCCTTGACGATCACATACCAGTCGCTGGCTTCTTCCCCTCTCAGGTTGAATTGGATCACAACATCCAGGCCCTGAGCTTTTTCAGGATTGAATGCACCGGGTAATTTTTCAAAAAGTTCTTCTAATGTAATTGCCATTTTTTGCTCCTAATCCTTTAAGTTTTCAAAGATACCGGCCGCACCCATTCCGCCGCCAATACACATAGTTACCATTCCTAATTTACTCTTTCTGCGCTGCATTTCATGCAGGATCTGGACCGATAATTTTGCACCTGTGCACCCCAGAGGATGTCCAAGCGCTATTGCGCCGCCGTTGACATTCACGATCTCAGTATTCAAGCCAAGCTCACGTGTTACAGCAACCGCCTGTGATGCAAAAGCCTCATTCAACTCGATCAGATCAAGATCATCAAGCCCGATCCCGGTCTGCTTCAAGACCTTCGGGACTGCAGCGATCGGGCCAACGCCCATTATCTCAGGCCGGACACCGCCGACGCTGTAACCGATGAATCTTGCGATCGGGGTCAGGCCCAGTTCCTCTGCTTTCGCGCGGGACATGATGATCACTCCCGCCGCGCCATCAGACATCTGCGATGCATTTCCAGCTGTCACTGTGCCGCCTTCTTTGAAGACCGGGCGCAATTTTGCCAAGGCTTCTACTGTTGAACCTGCGCGGACACCTTCATCTTTGTGATGGATAAATTTCTTTGTGCCGTCTACTGTCACTAGCTCTACTTCCACAGGAAGGATCTCATCCTGAAACCTGTCTGCTGCCTGAGCATTGGCTGCCTTCGTATGACTCTGGACTGCAAATTCATCCTGATCAGCTCTCGAAACATTGAACTCAGTTGCCACATTTTCTGCGGTCAGGCCCATGTTTATATAAGCGTTTGGATACTCTACAACCAAAGTTGGATTCGGTGCCATCCTTATGCCGCGCATCGGGATCATGCTCATTGATTCAATGCCGCCAGCGATAGCAACATCGATCATCCCTGACATTATTCCCTGCGCTGCATGAGCAATGCTCTGCAGGCCGGATGAACAAAATCTGTTGATCGTTTCTGCCGGGACTTCCACTGGCAGACCAGCTCTAAAAACGATCCTGCGCGCCACGTTCAGGCCCTGCTGGCCTTCTGGCATTGCACATCCGATCAAAACATCGTCCAGCATCATCGGGTCAAGCTGAGGGGTTTCCTTCAACAGATCCTGTATGATGTCAGCTCCCAGATCTTCGGGACGGGTAGTCGAGAAGGTTCCACGTGGGGCTTTTCCAACTGCAGTTCTTTTTGCAGCAACTATCACCGGGTCTCTATTGGGGTCATCTATTCTTTTTACCATTTCTTCTCTCCTTAATTCCTCAGTGGTTTCCCTGTCTGCAAGAAGTGCCAGATACGTTCCTGGGTCTTCTTTTCACCACATAAGGACAGGAAATATTCTCTTTCGAGATCAAGGATATATTGTTCGTCAACCCACTGCGCTTTACTCAGGCTCCCGCCTGAGAGGACATTTGCAACCCGATCTGCCACAAGAGCATCGTGCTCAGATATATAGCCGCCCTGCCCAAACATCCATGCCGCGATCTTGATCGCAGCCAGGCCATCTCGCCCAACAGCATAGATCTTCTCTCTTGTTGGAGGTCGGTATCCGGTATCTGCCATATGGCGTGCTTCTCGTTTCGCCTCTGCCAGGAGGTGATCCTGATTCATCACGATCCTGTCTGAGGGCAAAAGCAGAGCAAAATCACGTGCTTCTTCCGCGCTGGTTGCCACTTTCGCCATTCCGATCTGCAGGAATACTTTTTCGATGAATGAAAGCGGTTCAGTATTTTCAACCCGCATAGCAGGATTTAATATCCTCCTGAGCATTTCCTTTGAACCTCCGCCAGCAGGCAGCAAACCCATACCCATCTCAACCAGACCGGTATATGTTTCAGCAGATGCAACAACACGATTGCAGTGCATCATCAGCTCAGCGCCGCCGCCGAGGGTGTAGCCAAAGGGAGCAGCCACGATCGGTTTCGTGAAGTAGCGCATGCGCATGTTCAGGTCCTGCAGACCTTTCACGATCGCATCAAGCTCATCCCATTGTTCCTGCTGGGCGTGCATCACGATCAGGAACAGGTTTGCACCTGCACTGAAATGTGGCCCCTGGTTACCAACCACCATTGCGTCGAAATCTTTTTCAACGATGTCCATGCCTTCCATCAGCATAGCGCCGATGTCAGTGTCAAAGACATTCATCTTGGTATGGAATTCAACACAGGCAACGCCGTCACCAAGGTCAATTAGTGATGCGCCTTCATTCCTGGCAACCTCTTTACCTGCATCTTTTAGACTCTGCAAATTTATTCGCACAGGTGAGACCGGTAAAGGATGATATTCCTTTTTGATCGGATCATAGATGGCAGTTTGGATCTTGCCTTCATATTTATAGAAGGTCTCTTTTCCAGATGCGAGCATCTCTTCAACCCAACCTGCGACCTCATAGCCTTCTGCTTTCATTTTTTCTGCTGCATCAGCAACACCAAGCGCATCCCAAATTTCAAATGGGCCTGCATCATGGACAAAGCCCCACTTCATGGCATTGTCAATTGCATCCGGTAGATCAGCGATCTCCGGGATACATAATGCCGCATATGAAAGTCCGAAGTACGTGAATGCTTTTGCCAGCTCAGATGCTTTATCATCACCGGCCATCAGAACCTTCAGGCGTTCACCTTTATCTTCGATGTCCCTGACTTTTCCAACGGAATCAAATCTGGGCTTGTCGCCTGCAGGTTCATGTTCCATTGTTTCAAAATTAAGCGGCCAGAATTGTTTCTTGCCATCAACTTTAGTCTGCTTATAAAACCCCTG
>JAUWSD010000057.1 GCA_030610225.1 Chloroflexota bacterium | reverse complement strand
GGATGATTCATATTATCTGCGCTCACCTGAGGAGATGTCAGCACTTTTCACTGAAATACCTGAAGCGATCACAAATACAGTTCTTGTTGCAGAACAATGCAATGTTGACCTGTCAACCGACGGATATATCCTCCCGGAATATGATATTCCAGAAGGGCATACAAATAAATCTTATCTGAGAGAACTTTGCTTGCAGGGTTTGGAAAAGCGATATGGACCTGAAGCCAACTCCAAGGTGGTGATGGACAGGTTGAATATGGAACTGGAGATCATCGACGAGATGGGCTTCAACACCTATTTCCTCATCGTTTGGGATCTCTGTATCTACTCACAGAAAAATGGGATCTGGTACAACGCCCGTGGTTCTGCCGCTGGCTCAATAGTTGCATATTCACTTGAGATCACATTGGTCGACCCACTTGCTCATGGACTGATCTTTGAGCGCTTCCTTAATCCAGGTCGTGTAACAATGCCTGATATTGATCTGGACTTTCAGGATGACAAACGGCATATGTTAATGGAATACTGCGCTCACAAATACGGCGAAGATAAAGTCGCATCGATCATCACGTTTGGAAAGCTGAAAGCAAAAGCAGCAGTCCGTGATGTTGGCAGAGTGTTGGATATCCCTCTTTCAGAAGTTGATAAGATCGCAAAGATGATCCCGACTATACCTCTCAACATGAAGATCAAAGAAGCAATTGAGAAAGTTCCAGAGCTAAAACAACAGTACAACGAAAAGGAATATGTACGCGAACTGCTTGATAATGCTATTCAGGTTGAGGGCACTCTTCGAAATGCAGGAACACATGCAGCAGGCGTAGTGATCACAGATAAACCAATTGTGGATTACATCCCACTTCACCGTCCAACCAGCAACTCTGAAGAAACACCAATTAAAACAGTTACTCAGTTCGATGTTAATACGATCGACCAACTAGGTTTGCTGAAGGTCGATTTCCTTGGACTATCCTCGCTGACTATTATGCAGCGCTGTGCAGACATGATCAAAGAGCGCCATGGCAAAGAATTTGATCTGCATAATATTCCTCTCGATGATGAGGAAACATTTAATCAGCTGGGGAAAGGTAATACAGCTGGAGTGTTCCAGCTTGAAGGCTCTGGGATGACGCGTTGGGTTATGCAGATGAAACCCGATCAGCTTGACCATGTGATCGCTATGGTTGCTTTATACCGTCCTGGCCCGATGGAATTCATCCCCAGTTATATCAACCGAATGCAGGGGAAGGAAGAGATCGAATATTTACATGAAAGCCTGGAACCGATCCTTGGGGAAACCTTTGGTATCACCGTCTACCAGGAACAAATCATGTATACTGCGATGAAACTGGCAAACTTTAGTGCGTCTGAGGCGGATTTCCTGAGGAAAGCTGTAGCAAAGAAAAAAGAGAAGCAGCTCCTTGAAAATTATGAGCGCTTTACAAATGGCGCAGAGGCAAATGGAATTTCCCGTGAAGCAGCAGATAAGATCTTCAGTAACTGGGAAGCGTTCGCTCGATATGGTTTCCCTAAAGGGCATGCTGCAGATTATGCTGTTCTGGCGGTTGAGACTGCCTATCTGAAAACCCATTACACAGTTGAATATATGACTGCATTACTCTCTGTTTACCAAGGCAATGTGGATAAAATTGCTTTCTATGTGGCAGATTGTAAGAATTTGGGAATTGAGGTCCTTCAGCCAGATATTAATCAATCTGAATGCCATTTCTCAATTGAGGATGGCCCCAATGGTGAAGCCTGTATCAGGTTTGGGATGTGGGCCATTAAAAATTTCGGATTAGGCCCGATCGAAGCAATTATTGAAGGCAGGAAAGATAAAAAGTTTGAAGATCTGGATGATTTTTCAATCAGGGTAGATTTGAGAAAGGTCGGAAAACGAGCACTCGAATCTTTGATAATGGCAGGAGCTTTTGATTCATTCGGACCACGGATGGCGATCCTGCAGGTGATGGAGCGACTTGTCATGATAAGCAGCTCCCATTTCCAGGCAAAAGAAGCAGGGCAGTTAACGTTCTTTGGGGCTGAATCAGATATGGGGCAGAGGATCCAGCTTCCAATGGTCGATCCAGATTACAATCGGCGCGAACAGCTGAACTGGGAACGGGAATTGATTGGATTATTTATCAGCGACCATCCGCTCTCATCTATATATGAAAAGCTAAAGGATAAGATCAGCCATACTTCCGGGCAGCTTTCACAAGTTGAAGACCGACAGTATGTTCGTGTTTTAGGTATGGTTTCAAGGATCCGCCCTCATATAACCAAGAAGGGTGATCCGATGGGGTTTGCGGGGTTGGAAGATATCCAGGGAATGATCGACTTGGTGATCTTCCCACGCACATGGAAGAAATACCAGGAAAGTATCAGGCATGATCAGGTGTTAATCGTCGAGGGTAAAATCGATTTGGACAGCGGTGAACCTAAATTGCTGGTTGATAGAATTAGCGAAGATACAGAAAACCTGTCTTCATTGAAAGATTATTACACCAAGTGTGAAAATTCGAAGAGATGGCGGAAAAATTTTAAAAAGAATTCACCTCCAAAGCAAAAACCTGAACCAACACCTGTACCTGTAGGCGAAGTACAAAAACCTGTTGAGATTAATGAGAAAAAACAACAGGAGACCAACCAGGATATAAATGATCAACCTCTTCCTCCGGATAATTTCCCGCCTGGTTGGGATGAAAATTTAGTTGATCTAAAACCTGATGAGAAAATTGCTGCGCCTGTTCGTGAAATTCAAGAAGAGGTTAAGCCAGCTGAAGAGCTTGTGATAGCTGAAACCAAAACTGATGAATATATTGCTGATAACGGTAACGATGAGAAAGAAGAATCAAGTCAGAATGAAGAGTCTCGGGTAATTGAACTCAAACAATCTGATAATGTTTCCGCATCAGTTGAAGCTGCTGCTGTACCTTTGCCTTCTGATGATGTGAATCCAGTTGAGATAATGGGGGAGGTCAAAGAAGCAAAAACTGCTAAAAGTAATAATGCTCCCACAAAAATGATAACAGTTGTGGTTCGTCATTCTGGAGATCAGGCAAGGGATAATTTGCGTTTACGCCGAATTCATGGACTGCTGATCAGCTATCCAGGGAAAGATCGTTTTGCTTTTTATGTTGTTGAGGGGAGCAATGGCTATCAACTGGAATTCCCCAATGACAGCACCAATATTTCAAGTGAATTATTGAAGAGACTTGAACAGATCGTTGGCGCAGAAAATGTGATCACAGAAGAGATCACTTATCAATAGGATTTATTGGTGGGGGATGTTGAGGATTATTCAATCAGGAAAACAACACCGTCTTTGCGTATAGCCATCCTGTTTGCCTTGATAGGCTTTAACCCCGGTAAATTAGGGACAGATATTGAAACATCGTAGATATCCATAAACTGAGATTTGTTCATCTCAAGGTGTTTGTGGATATTGATCGTTGGTCCTGTCCAAATCGAAGCTAAAATCTTGAAATTTCCCAATAAGACTATAAATTCTTTTTTAATCCTGTTATCTTCAGGGGTGGTTTTTTCTTGCTCGCGGTCCATCAAGTGGTATCCCAGGATCTTCTCAGTGGGGATAACTGACCTCTGGACAGATTGGGGCTTTTGACTGCCCATATGTTTTGAATTGATATATTTACTATTAAGCAAGCTGACATTATCTGGTAGGTATGGACCTGTCAGCAGCATTGCAGGCATTTTGTTTTCATCTTCACCTAATTGCCCCCAAAAGATGTGCATTTCAGTATAGACCATTGCTTTTACTTCTGGTCTTTGAGTTTCAGGAGTTGAAGTATCTAGATCAAATTCCATGATTGTATTAAAGCATAAGCAGTATTTGGTGCAAGGGGAAATATATCCTATTTTTTATAATTTTCGATGAATTCAGCCAGGGCTGGACCTGGATCAATATTTGGTTGGATCTCGTTATGTCCAAGAAGCAGGTCAATACCCCAGCGTTCAAAAATATCCTCAATTAGGATTTCCAGGGATGCTATTTGTTCGGGGGCATAGGGTTCCCAATATTCATATCTGTATTGACTGAACAACGAAAAGTCTGAGTATACAAATGGCTCACCTTCAAAAGGTATTCCCTGTTTGTCTGTCAATGTAAAGGGGGTGGTACTTAAATAGACAAGTGGCCCAGCATTCGCTAACTCAATTCCTATAGAGCGTGTTTCAGGAAATGATGTATAACCGTATTCATCGTAAGCAAGCGGTGCATCAGGCAGACAGAACATTTCTGCATTCCCAAAACATGATACATGGTAAGCCACATAGGATTCCGGCACCATCTGCACGACTGTCCCATCTCTATCTATTATATAGTGAGCGCTGATCCCCAGATCTGGTTTCCGGAAATAGCTGACTGTCGAATTGTAATCGTTCATGCTTCCAGTGAAATGCAATACTATTGCTTCAGGTAGGTTGTTGAATCTAAAATGGCAGACTGGTTCCACAAGAACAGGAATCCCCAGATCCTGTCGAGCCTCAATACTGATATCAGTCTTGAAGGCATGTTCTTCCAGATAATATTCATTCAATTCTTTACCGTTATGTGATAAACAGTAGTTTGTAAAATTCGCCAATGCCTGTGCTCTTTCCTCATCGCTGGGATCCTGCATGTCAGTTGGGAATGGGGTTATTCCTCCTTCATCAACTTCGATCGCTGCCAGGATCAAATCACTAAATTCAGAGTTTTTATAGGGACCTGATGTAGTGATCATCGGGTATTTGTCATCACTTGAATACGGGTAATATGAGGAGATCTCCCAGATATCCTCAATCCCGAATTCAACAGAACGGTCACTAAATCCTGGCCAACCGGTAAAAGCCCCCCAGTATCCAAGCGGTTCGAGCAGGAGATTGGGATTATCCGGCACTGAATCATAAGGGTAGGCAAACCAGTAGATTGGATGCCCGAGCGCTTCCTCGATGATCTTCTTTGATTCGCCAGCATCCCATTTCTTATATGCCTGTGTAATTAATTTATAGTCGGGGTGTTCTATTCCATGGCTTCCAACAGTGATCAGCCCTTCTTCTTCCCACGCGACCAGATCATCCCAGCAGATCATATTTTCCGGGTGGCTGCAGTCGTCTGTAAATGATGTTGTTAAAACGAAAACGAATGCATGGAATCCATATTCCCTCAGCATCGGAATTACTATCTCTGAATATTCTTCATAATCCGGGAGGCCTATATCAAAACGCAACACGACACTCTTTCTTTGAGGTTGGACTTGACCAATTATGAAGTAATGCAATTCTTCACCGTTAAGGGTATGGAAATCGTTCTCATACAACCATTGCATCTGCTTCAGGAACCATTCCGGAGTCATCTTGACCTGTTCCCCGCCAAAATATGAGGGGTTATGATATTCAAGTACAGGGATTCTCCATGCACGGGGCGCAAAAGTAGGAGATGGTGAGGGTGTGTTGGTAGGCTCGATCGTTGGTGTGAGAGTTGGAGTCGGAGGAGATGTTTCTGTTGGTTCCATCGTTTGGGCAGTAGTAGACGCCAAAGCATTTATTTCAGAAGTCTGATCAATATTCTGGTTTGAATAACAGCCTGAGATCAGAATAAGAATTAATAGTCCTGGGATAAGACACTTTCGTAATGATGTTTTGAATGAATTCATTATTATTAATTGACGAGCGGTACCTTTCAGAACAGTATTATAAGGGAATTTTTCATTTTCGCTACTCATGTGAACTTGACCCTAATATGCTATTATGGGATAATCACGAATTATATAGAAAAGCTGTGATGGAAACGAGTAAATCTGAATAATCTTTTCAGCGAGCCCGGGATGGTGGGAGCCGGGCAAGGCAAACAGATCGAAAATCCTTCCAGAGTGCAAACTGAAAGACAGATCATGTCGAGTAGGGGAGCCGGCGTCGTTTACCGTTATCCGAACGCAGGATTGGATATTCGTTCCTGAACAAGTGCCCGAAATTTCTCGGGAATGTGGGTGGTACCACGGGAGATCGACTCTCGTCCCAGAATTGGGATGAGAGTTTTTATTTTATCGGAGGATAAATGTTTAAATCAATTTCAGCAAAGATAAATATTAACGATATGGAACTTGCCATATTGAAAATGTGGCAGGAAAAGAAAATATTTCAACAGCTGACCAAAGCCAGAGAAGGTGGGCCTGAATATGTGTTCTTTGAGGGACCCCCGACTGCGAATGGGAAACCTGGCGTGCACCACGCTTTAGCCCGTGCATTCAAGGACCTATTCCCACGTTATAAATTGATGAATGGTTTCAATGTTGAAAGACGCGGCGGCTGGGATACTCATGGACTACCGGTTGAGATCGAAGTTGAGAAGAAACTGGGATTTACGAACAAAGCCCAGATCGAGGAATATGGCATTGATAAATTCAATGCACACTGCCGTGATTCTGCGACTGAATACATCCGTGATTGGGAAAAGTTCACCGCCAGGCTCGGTTTCTGGGTTGATTTTGATTCAGCCTACATTACATACAAGAACGAATATATCGAGAGTGTTTGGAATATTCTGAAAACATATTGGGACAGCGATCTTCTGTATCAGGGATACAAAGTTGTCCCATACTGCCCCCGCTGCGGCACTCCTCTTTCAGACCATGAGGTTGCGCAGGGGTATAAGGACGTTGATGACCCTTCGATCTTTGTGCGCTTCCCTCTTGTTGATCAACCGGGGACATCCTTATTAGTCTGGACGACTACTCCCTGGACACTGCCCGGAAATGTAGCTGTGGCTGCCCATGCTGATGAGGATTATGTCAAAGTCCTCTATGATCATCCGGATAATGGTGAAGAGAAATTGATCCTGGCGAAAGCTCTGGTTGGGAAAGTGTTTGGCGATCAGGAAGTTGAGATCCTTGAAACATTCAAGGGAAAGAAATTGGATGGTTGGAAATATCAGCCTTTATATAAATTCCTGCCTTTTGAAAAAGAAGCACATTATGTGATCCTGATGGATTACGTGACAATGGAAGACGGTACCGGATTGGTTCATACAGCTCCTGCATTTGGTGGCGAGGATATGGACGCATCAGCAAAATATGATCTTCCGGTATTGCAGACAGTTAAGGAAGACGGGACCTTTATTCAGGAAGTCAGACCATGGAGTGGTGTGTTTGTCAAAGATGCAGACCCTGAGATCATTCGGGAGCTAACGGAACGCGGTTTAATGTTCAAAATTACCAACTATACACATACATATCCGTTCTGCTGGCGATGTGATTCACCGTTGATCTATTATGCCCGGGGAACATGGTTCATTCGAACTTCTAAATACAAAGACCGCTTAGTTTCATTGAATCAGGAAATAAACTGGGTTCCAAATCATATCAAGGATGGTCGTTTTGGAAACTGGCTTGAGAATAATATTGACTGGTCATTGGGCCGTGAGAGATATTGGGGAACGCCGCTTCCTGTGTGGGAGTGTGAGGACTGTGAGCATCAAGTATGCGTAGGTTCAATAAAGGAATTGAGTGAATTGGCAGGTTATGACCTTTCCGAATCCGATCTGCACCGACCATATGTCGACAGTATATT
>JAUWSD010000210.1 GCA_030610225.1 Chloroflexota bacterium | reverse complement strand
TTTCAGAATCCTGAGTAACAACAAGCTCCGGGGTCGGTGTGGGTATTGCTGTAGGTGGCAAATCAGTGGCAGTTGGCTCTGGCGGAACTATAGTCTTCTCTGTTAATAATTCCCCAAGGTTGCAGGCAATCAGCAAGATAGGAAGTAAGATCAGGAGGAGAATGGACTTTTTCTTTTTCATTTTTATTATTTTATGTAAACAGGTCAATGATAGCAGAGAACACATCTGACAAGTCATTGAGATTATAGGCGAATTTTGGAAAAGCTGATGAATAATCTCTCCAAGGTTTGATATAATATTTGGGTTGTTTTAATTTGTAACATTAAGATGGATCGACTAATATCTCACGGTAGATATTTTTTTCTACCTTATTTCATATAAAGGAAGGAACTTCTGAATGAAGGAATATACATCTGATAAGATCCGAAACATATCTATGGTCTCACATAGTGGTGTCGGAAAAACAAATCTGGCTGACGCTTTCCTGTTTTCAACAGGGGTGATCAACAGAATGGGGTCAATAAATGAAGGAACAACAACTTCAGATTTTGATGAAGAGGAACAACGCAGGCAGCTGTCATTATCCACATCAATAATCCCGGTTGAACATGCTGGTTATAAGATCAATGTGCTTGACACCCCCGGTTATCCGGATTTCGTTGGTGAGGTGATCTCTGCTCTTAGTGTTTCCGAAGGCGCGTTGATACTGATAGATTCAATTGCGGGTCTGGAAGTTGGAACTGAGATAGCCTGGAATTATTGTGACGAGTTCGATCTTCCCCGCTTAGTGCTGATCAACCGAATGAAGCGCGAGAATGCAAATGTTAAGGGTGCGATCGATTCGGTTCAAAAGATAACAGACAAAAGATTAGTCAAAATTCAACTTCCAATGGGCGAGAAGGATGCTTTTGAAGGAGTAATTGATCTTTTAGAAATGAAAGCGTACCCCGCTGGCAGCGATACTGGTGTAGCAAGTCCTGCGGAATTTGCTGATGCAGCAGAAGAAGCCCGTATGGAGCTGATCGAAGCCGCTGCTGAAGGTGATGATGCCCTGATGGAAAAGTATTTTGAAGTTGGTGAATTGACTTCAGAAGAGATCATCCTGGGTTTGAAAGGGGCAGTACACCAGGGCTTATTTGTACCGATCATGTTTGCAGATGCTGATACTATGACAGGAATTAAACAATTGATGGACACAATGATCAATTTAATTCCTTCTCCAGCAGATATTCCAGCGCTCAAGGTAGATGGAGCAAAGGGTGAAGAGGAGCTTACAGTTACAGATGCTGGTCCTCTGGCTGCTTATGTATGGAAGACCACCGCAGACCCATTCGTTGGAAAGATCACTTTCTTCAAACTATATTCGAGTTTGATCCAATCTGATATTCGGGTTTGGAACTCGAACCAGGGTGTTGAAGAGCGAATGGCTAATCTAAGTGTGATGCGTGGTAAAGAGCAGATCAATGTTCAAACCATTCACGCGGGCGATATTGCCACAGTGCTGAAACTGAATGAAACTGCTACAGGAGATACGATCTGCGATAAAGGTCATCCTGTCACAATTCACCTGACCGATTTCCCAAGCGCATTGTACAAGGTTGCCGTTTCTCCAAGAACACAGGCAGATGCCAGCAAGATGGGACAGACGTTGACAAGGATCTGTGACGAAGACATGACCCTTTCCTGGTATAACGAAATGGTCACCAAGGAAACGATCCTTCAAGGTATGGGCGGCCAGCATATTGATGTTGCTATTCGCAGGGCTGAAGGAAAATTCCAAGTAGGTTTAGATATTAGAGCCCCCAGGATCCCATATCAGGAAACTATCACAAGGAAGAGTGAAGGCCAACATAGGCATAAGAAACAATCTGGTGGTGCTGGACAATTTGGTGATGTGACATTGCGAGTTGAACCGCTTCCGGATGAGAATTTTGAATTTGCCAATGAGGTTTTTGGTGGAGCAGTATCGAATAACTATATGCCCGCGATTGAGAAGGGCGTCAAAAGTGTAATGGAAACAGGTGTTATTGCTGGCTATCCAGTCAAGAACATCAAAGTGGCAGTCATTGATGGAAAAGAACACCCGGTTGACTCAAAACCAGTTGCATTTGAGGTCGCAGGCCGAGAAGCTTTCAAGAAAGCGGTGAGGGGTGCTGGTGCTGTATTGCTTGAACCGATCATGGATGTCAAAGTAACTGTACCCGAAGAAAACATGGGCGATGTACTTGGCGATATGAATTCAAGGCGCGCAAGGGTTCAGGGTATGGATACTGAAAAAGGCCGCTCAGTTGTAAATGCCAA
>JAUWSD010000009.1 GCA_030610225.1 Chloroflexota bacterium | reverse complement strand
TGGTTTCACCAAGCCCCTCTGCTTCGACAGCTTCCAGCTCAACAGGAGCTATTTCTTCATCTATTACTTCTTCGGGAATATCTTCCCCGGCAGGTTCACCAGCAACCATTTCGCTTTTATCCAACTCAATTTCCGGGACCCAGTCAGAAGCTTCAACAGGTTTGATCTCCTGTTCTTCTGCGGGAAGTTCATCATCTTCTACTTCTTCTATTTCTTCTACCTCTTCAAGTTCAGCAATTTCCTGAACTGCTTCCTCGATCTCTTCGCTCTCAGCAAATTCTGGTTGGGCATCAAACTCTTCCTCCAGATCAAATGGAACATCCTCATCTTCTATTTCAATCGCTTTCAGCTCAGAAGTGGATTTGACTTCTTCCAATTTTTCTTCAATTTCGGAATCTGGAATATCCTGCGCGATTCCTCTTAAGGCTTCCATCCATTCAGGAGCTTCATCCTCATCTTGGTCATCTTCCTCAAGATCAAGGTCTGGAACCAGTTCATCCTCTTCCACCTCATCAACAACTTGCTCCGCCTCAGCAGGCTGTGCTTCTTCTTCAATTATTTCCTGCTCCTGCTCCTCTTCACCGATCAGGTCATCTTCAGCCAATCTCCCGCCAAACTCTTCTTCTTTCAGTTCTTTTAACCAATCGGGAAGGTCATCTTCAGGTAATGATGAGATTTCTTCAGCTTCTCGATCACTGAACTGTTCACCATCGATTCCGATGTCTTTTACACTATCGATCTGCTTCAACCAATCCGGCATCGGCACATCTTCCTTGATATCTGTTTTTATCGTATCACCAAGTGAAGATAGCCATGCCTCGTCAGCTTCCTCTTCCAGCTTCTCAAATTCGTCTTTTGCTTCTTCATGTGCGGGGAGATCACCGGAAACATCAACCTCATCCTCAGACTCTATCCAATCGGGTAACTTGTCTTCCACATCTTTCCCTACAGGTTCAGCTTCCTCTTCAACCTCAGAATCATCAGATGCCATCCAAACAGGCATGTCATCAGCTTCTTCTTCAACAGTTTCTTCTGCTTCAGCAAACACATCTACGTCTGTAAATTCTTCAACTTCTTCTTCAAGAATAGATGGAAGAGTCTCTGTGATCTTTTCCCAGTCTGGTCTTTCAGAATCATCATCATCGTCAACAAGGTCCGATAACCAATCAAGATTCTCGGCATCCTCAAGTTCAAGTGAGCCAGTATTGATGACAGGTTTATCTTCCGATCCAATTAAGGAAGGCCAGGTATCCTTTTCTTCTGTCGTATCTTTTTCAAGGCTTGAAAGCCAATCATCTTCTTCTGGAGTTTCTTCGATTTCTACTGTTTCTTCAGCTTCCACTTCCAGGGCTGCTTCCTCAGTTTCGATCACTGGGACAACAAAAGGAAATTCATCATCGGTCTCTTCAACAGGCTCTTCGAAGAACTCTTCAGCACTTTCCTCCAGTTCCCCATCAGGCTCATCATCTGCGGCCTCATCTTCACTGAATAACCAATCTGGAATTTTTTCCTCAGCCTCCATTGTTTCTTCATCATCGTCCAATTTTAAATCAGGGGTTTCCTCTGGTTCTTCTAGATCTTCCTCAAGAAGTCCTTCCTCGGGCTCAGGCTCATCATCTGTAACCTCATCATCACTGAAACCTAAATCCAGAATATCTTCTTCAACTGCTTTTGCCTCTTCCTCATGAAGTTCTGCTTCAAGCACAGGCTCTTCTTTGATCTCGTCATAACTGAAACCCAGATCTGGTATATCTTCTTCTACTTCCGTTACTTCTTCGTCCAATTCAAAAACGGGGGTTTCAACCGTATCAACGAACTCTGCTTCTGTAAGTTCTTCAATCTCATCATCTTTGATCTCTTTATCAGCACTAAATAACCACTCGGGAATCTCTTCCTTGATATCTTTAGATTCCTCATACTCGCCATATTCCAAACCAGGGGGTTCTGCTAACTCATCACCCTCTACCTCTGAAAGACTTTTTTCAAAAACTGGCTCATCTTTTTCTTTCGCAAGCCCAACCAATTTCTCTTCGATTGGAGTTAATTCCGATTCCTTTTTGGGTTCCCCTTCAGGTTCTAATTTTTCGATTTCAATAGTGTTATCTGGAAGATCTTCGGATTTATTTGCTGGGGGAGATATAAATTCAGCATATGGATCCAACTCGACCCAGCGTGAAAAATGTTCCTGTGCCTGGTCTGTCCTTTCATCCTGAGTCAGGATAAGATACATGATCCTGTTTGCTAAATAACTGTATGGCAGGTCATTCAAAACGGTCATACAAACATCTGCTGCTTCAGTATTCAAATCCTGAGCATAATATGTTTCTGCCAGAATTGTTAATAAGTCCAATCTTTGGGGAGATTCATTAATTATCGAAAGCAATTCAGCCACAGCCTGATCGTATAGATTTCCATGTACATACATTCTGGCAAGAGCACCGCGAGTAAGACGGACTTTTGTTGGCTCAACCCCATCACGCCGACCAAAGAGCCTTTTCATCTCCTCCTGGATGGCATGATTCGAGGGCTGTTCTTCAAAAGCCCTCTCCATGAAATGTATAGCGGAATCAAAATCCTTATTGCTTTCACTGATAATGCTCATCCCAACATTTGCTACAAAATCATCTGGATGAGATGAAAGCACCCGCTGAAACACATCCGCCGCATTCTCGAATTGTTTCGACTCCAGATAAGCCTTTCCTAGGAGTCGATATGTTTCTACATATTTCGGGTATATGTTTAAAATATGGAGACAATGAGCAATCGCTTCTTCGACCTCTTGATGATCGATCATGTCATTGATCTCAGTGTTATATCGTCTAAGGGCAATTTTCGACATTAAACTATTCTCCTTATTAGATAGTATGCCTTATAAAATATATAGTGACAAGTGAATAAAACAAAGATATTTTCATAATAAAAAAGAAGGCTTCCTTCATTGAAGGGCAGCCTTCTTCTTATAATTTTACCGAAATTAATCTTTTCTTATTTTATTTTACTGTTTTCTTACTTGTCATTACTGAGTAAACGATTCCAGCTAACATCAGACCAATAGCTAGCCAAACACCCCAACTCTTCTCTGAGTACTGTACTACAACTGGACCAGCCATCAGGGAGACAATGTTCACAACTTTGATCATTGGATTCAAAGCAGGACCTGCTGTATCTTTCATCGGGTCTCCAACTGTATCACCAACAATACTTGCTTTGTGTCGCTCAGAACCTTTACCTGTATTATTCTCAATGCTTGATTCTTCATCTTCGATCAATTTCTTGGCATTATCCCAGGCACCGCCAGCATTGTTCATGAACACTGCCAGGAGCTGACCAGATAAAATGATTCCAGCCAGGAAACCACCAAGAGCTTCAACTCCCAGTGCCAATCCAACCAGGATTGGGGTCAAAATACTAAGTGTTGCCAGAGGAATAAGCTCTTTTTGAGCAGCTGAAGTTGAAATGTTTACAGCTTCCTTATAGTCTGGATCAATGGTCCCTTCCAGTACACCTAGGCCAAACTGCCTGCGGCATTCCTTTACGATCAAGGAACTTGCACGGCTTACAGCTTGAATTGCAAATGAGGAGAATAACCATGGAAGCGCTGCACCGATCAGTGCGCCAATGAACACCAGAGGATAATCAACTCTGATTCCAACGCTTCTGATCTGTTCAACTAATGGAATTCCGATCAGAGCCTGTGCTCGACTTACATCAACCATATATGAACCGAAAAGGGATACAGCTGCAATTACTGCAGAACCGATCGCAATACCTTTTGTGATCGCTTTAGTTGTATTTCCAACTGAGTCCAAGTCGGCCATGATCTGTTTTGCCTTTACCAGCTTCTCATCTTTCTCATCCTGCCAGGCCATCTGACCAATTCCAGCTGCGTTATCTGCGATCGGACCAAATGAGTCCATCGCAACATTGTTTCCAGTTAATGTGAGCATACCGATACCTGTCATAGCCACACCGTAAAGAATATAGGTGACTTGATTGATCGGATCAGGATCAACACCATTAAATATCAAAATTGAAGCAAAAATTGTTGCTGCAATGATCAGGGCTGACCATACAGATGATTCGTACCCTGCTGCAATACCCTGAAGGAGCAATGTCGCTGGACCAGTATCAGCAGATTTCTTGATCTCCTGAACAGGAGCATTATGCGATCCTGTAAAGACTTCTGTAACCCTGTCGATCAGGATTGCAAGACCAACACCTACAGCAACCGCAGTTGGTGTTCGCCACCATCCACCAGGAAGAGGGTTATCAATTGTCAGGTAATGCATATAAGCATATGCTGCGATGTAAAAAAGGACTGTTGAAATTGCTGCGGATGATAAGAAGCCTTTGAATATTGCCTTCATAGCATCTTGACCACTGCCTTCATCATCACCTTTTACTGCATATGTTCCAATAATTGAAGCAAGAACACCAATGCCTCGAACGATCAGAGGGTAGATGATCCATTCAATATGACCATTTATTGCATAGAGGGAAACACCCAGAATAAGACCTGAAACCATAGTGACCTCATATGACTCAAAAATGTCTGCTGCCATACCAGCACAGTCACCGACATTGTCACCAACCAGGTCTGCAATAACTGCTGGGTTGCGTGGATCGTCTTCTGGTAATCCGGCTTCAACTTTACCAACCAGGTCTGCACCAACATCTGCAGCTTTGGTGAAGATGCCACCACCAACTCGCATAAATAGAGCCAGGAGAGTACCACCAAAACCAAAACCGAGTAGTGCATCAGGTGCTGCAACACCAAAATAGATGAATATTACAGTTCCACCCAACAAACCCAACCCATCAGTGAGCATACCTGTGATCGTGCCTGTTCGATAGGCGATTCGAAGAGCTTCACCAAAAGAGTAACGTGCAGCTGAAGCCACACGAACATTTCCCTGAACGGCCATTCTCATACCTATCTGCCCAACGATCAAGGAAAACACTGAGCCGAAAATGAACCCAATTGCCCGGCCAAATCCAAGATATAAACTGATCGTTTCTTCAGACATATCTCTACCAAAACGCATAATTGCTTCATGTGATGGTGGAATAATGTATACAGAAAAGAACATCGCTATGGTCAAGAGAACGATCAAGGGGATAATTGTCTTTAGCTGTTGTCTTAGATAAGCGTCAGCTCCATCACGGATTGCACCCCAAACCTCTCGCATCTTTTCCGTTCCAGTGTCTTCAGCAAGGATCTGCTTCCTTAAAATGGCGGCATATATCAAACCAAGGATAGCAACACCAAATACTGACCAGATAGAAATGATCTCAAATGAGGTTATTCTTTCAAAATAATACATGTAATCTCCTGTAAAATAGAATAAAGTTGGTTAAATATATCTATAACATGGATAAATACATTTAACCAAACCGTAAAGAACTCAACAAACGGATTTTAAAAGACCATCCCTTATGTGTCAAGCATCCAACCATACTAATATTAGGAATATTATCCAATTTAACCCTTTTTATAATCCGAGATCAAGCGCTCATAATCATCCAAAGTGTCAATGTCATCCATTATTCTTCCATCATTTTCCAATATTTCTCTGGATTCAAATTTTGAAAACAGCTGTCTCCCGCCGCTGTCACCTTCTAACTTTCTGAGATCTGCAAAAGTAACTTTATCAAATATCACAGGATTCCCCCGCTTTCCTTGATGGACAGGATAAATAATTGGAGCCATATATATTTCATGCTCTTTGATCAATGAATTTAACAACCTGACAGGCATTTGAGGTTGATCCGCTAAAATGAACATTGCAGCCCCGATATCACTTGATAAAGCGTTCAATCCCACTCTTATCGAGCTGCTAATCCCAGCTTGCCATTTATTATTATTTATTATTTTCACATCCAGATCTGAGATGGCTTTTTTTATCTCATTATGCTCTTCCCCCGTTACTACAACAATTTCAGACAGGTCTGATGCCAAAGCAGTTTTCACAACCTTTCTAATGATTGGTTCCCCGAACCAATCCAGTAGTTGCTTTGGCTCGCCCGCCCTGCTTGCGACCCCTGCTGCCAGGATGATCCCCGCTGTTCTTTGAATGACCCTCTTTACATTTATTTGCTCTTCATCCAGATCACTGATGAAAACTGCTGAATATTTTTCAAGCAATCTCCTTGAATACTTCCTGATCTTATCAACTGTTTTTTCGAATTCTACATGTGTTAAATGTAAGATTTGTCCTGCTTCCGAAGGAATACCCTTCAATCCAGCTTCTTCATGTATCAGGACTTTCATTATTGAATCAATTTCAATTACCTGCCCTATTTCCAATCCGCTCAACTTAGAGAATTTATTTGCTCTATGAACATTTTCATCATTCAAAGCACTACCTATATTATTTAATCCGGCAGATACGACTACCTTGTCAACAAAATCCGGGATCACTGGTTCATAGTCAAGCGGAGCCTTTAGAGATTTCTTTTTCGCACCATCTGCTTCGATTAATAACACTGCCCCTGCTTTCGCCGCTTTCTCTCTAAGCTGTTCTACTAATTCAAGTGATAATCCCCCCATGTGGGTTTCATCAAGTTGTGTACCTGTAAAAATTGTAATTCCATCTATGCTGGTTAGATCAATCAAATTTAAATCATTTTTAGAATTGATCTCTATCCACCTGTCACCAAGATCTTTCTCATCTACTCCTATCTTGGTTGTGGTGGTGACAAAAACAGGCGTATCAAATTGATTTGCTAGATCAAATATAGCAGTAGTTTTCCCTCCAGCACCCACAAAGGCAATGCTCTTCGCTTCAATTTGTTTGAACGTATCGATCAGCTTCATTTACTTCTTCTTTTCTTCCACGATTTTAAGAACGGACTCCCCGATCTTGATTGCCTTGTCAGAGATTGTAAAACATAACTCCACCTCATTGCGAGGATCAACATCCCCGATCTTCATGCCTTCTATCACTATAAAATCAGGATGGATCAATCCTCTGATCACACCATCAAATGGAGCAGTCACTTTTTTTCCGTCTACCTCCGCGATAAGCTCGCCAGAGTTAACATGATCCCCGATATTCTTGTGGTGGGTCATTCTGCCGTTTGAAGGAGCACGCAGCACTCTCTCAATGGATCTATCGCCAATTTCCCCTGGGATTCCAGTATCCTTGAGTGGGCTTCCATGATATATGACATCACCCAAGCTTGGACCCCGATTGGTTTCAATCGCTAAATTACAATTCACTCCGACTTCAAATCCAGGTCCAAGACCAATGACAGTTAAAACTGATCCGAGATCATATTCCACTTTCCGCTTCATCATCCTTGCATCGACCAAGAACTCAACCGGAGTATGCTTCACTATTTCCAGATCAGGATCGATAATAACTGGAATTTCACTTCTATCGAAAACCGCATGAATATCCTCGGGTGATCCCGCAAATCTGGCACTGATCTCCTCAACCTTCGTTTGCCCATCATACACAGCTTCAGAAAATGAAACTTTCCTGCGTACAGAGGCTGGTGAACCTTGTTCAGTGATTAGGATCTTATATCCTGCTCTAAATAAACAAGCTGCAACACCGCTTGCCAGGTCTCCACCGCCTCGAATTATGATCAATTCCATTCTCAAGATCTCCAATGTTTTATTAGTAATTATCTCATTTTAAAGCATATTCATTATGCCACAAGATCAAACAGTGAAGATAAATAGATTTGTTACATATAAAAGGATTTTTACAAAGTTTGCTATAATCAACTTGGAAAACAGTTTCATCAATATTGAAATACTTGGAGATTCTATGTGGCAGGAATACATCCAGCCAAAGAGCCTGGAAGAAGCGCTGGAATTAATATCAGACCCATCAAAGAGAACTAGGGTCATAGCTGGTGGCACTGACCTGATCCTTGAATTTGAAGGTAAAGTCAGCCCTGAACCTGAATTGTTGGTCGATATAACCAGAATTGCTGGTTTGGATCAGATCGCATTGGAAGACGATCTAATTCACATTGGACCATTGGTAACTCATAACCATGTTGTTGGCTCAAAGCTTCTTCAACAGTACGCTGTTCCTCTGGTGCAGGCCTGCTGGCAGATAGGCGCTCCCCAGATCAGGAACCGTGGCACAGTTGCTGGAAACATCCTGACCGCCTCCCCAGCCAATGACACCATCACACCTCTGGTAGCGATGGACGCATCTGTAGAGCTCCGTTCAAGCAGTTCAACAAGAATAATTAAAATGGTTGATTTCTTCAAAGGGGTTCGGAAAACAGTCATCCGACCAGATGAGATCCTTACAGACATTCTAATTCCGGCATTAACAAAAGGTCAAAAAGGCTCATTTTATAAACAGGGACTTAGGAAAGCGCAGGCTATATCAGTTGTGAACGCTGCAGTCGTCATTGGTCTTGATAATGGAATAATCAACAAAGCCAGCATCACACTCGGCTCTGTTTCGCCCACCATCATCCATGCTGATGAAGCGGAAATATTCTTGCTTGGAAAAGAATTGAATTTTAAAGTAATAGAAGAAACTGCTAAGCTGGCAGCAAAAGCAGCAACCCCCATTGATGACGTGCGCGGTTCAGCAGCATACCGAAGCTATATCACTGAGATATGCGTCAAACGAGCACTCCGCAAACTGATACCAGAAAACAATCAAGACCCTGTACCTGAAAAGCCGGTACTTCTTTGGGGTAATAACAATCACAAAACATCCCAACTCCACGACACATCATCTCATCAAAAAGGCTCGGAGATTTCTTTCAAAGTAAATGGCAAACAAATAATATCCACCCACAGTCACAATAAGACCCTTTTAAGCTTACTGCGAGATGAAGCATTAATGACTGGTACAAAGGAAGGCTGTGGTGAAGGTGAATGTGGAGCCTGTACAGTTTATATGGATGGCAAAGCTGTGATGAGCTGCCTTGTACCTGCCCCGAGAGCTGAAGGCACAGAGATCATCACGATCGAAGGGTTATCACATGAGGGGAAACTGCACCCCGTACAGCAATCTTTTATAGAGGAAGATGCAGTCCAGTGTGGATATTGCACACCTGGTTTTATCATGTCCGCTGCTAAATTGTTGGAAGAAAAATCTCATCCAACAGAAGATGAGATCAAAGTGGCAATTAGCGGAAATTTATGTCGATGCACTGGATATAAGAAGATCCTGAAAGCAATCGAGAATTCTGTTGAATAGAGGTAAATATGAGTGATAGAAGATATGTGAGAGAAGAAGAACCGATCACGCGCCCACATCCAATTTGGAAACCGATCGGCTTTATATTGATGATCATCGTCCCAATCTTTTCCTTTGCAATTGCAGATATGGTCATGAAATGGCTCATCAATAATTACCAGGAATTGGATTTGCCTACTGCCCTCGCTAGTGGACCGATAAACATCTGGGGAGATTGGATCGTATTTAATCTGCCGGCAACGATCATAATTGCAGTGATTATTGCCATCATGCTCTTTTTGGTGATCTCCCTGTTGAATTCGATCATGTACAGCTTTAACAGCGATAAAAACCTCGCATCCCTGAATGTGGCTCCAGATAGAAAAAAGAAGAAAAAGAGGAAACTTCGAGACATCTGATCATATGAAATACATTGGAAAATCGATCGAACGAATAGACGCTAAAAGTAAAGTTACCGGACAAGCAATTTACCCCGGTGATATTAACATGCCAGATCAGGCATACATGAAAATTCTGTTTGCCAGACGACCACATGCAATAGTAAAAAGCATAAATCTATCTAATGTCGAAAATTTAAAGGGTGTGCTGGGGATATACACAGCAAAAGATGTTCCAGTAAATGAATATGGTCTCATCATGAAGGATCAGCCAGTTTTATGCGGACCAGGTTCAGAAATACCTTTTTCTGATCATGTCAGATTCATAGGCGATCAGGTTGCCATTGTGATTGCTGAAACAAAGAAGATCGCAGAAATTGCAGTTGGATTGATCAATGTTGAATATGAAGACCTTCCCGTAATATCAGATTCTCTCTTAGCAATGCAGGATAAGACCCTCGTGCATCCTGAAAAAGATACAAACATCTACCAAAAATTCAGGATCAGAAAAGGTGATGTGGAAGCAGCTTTTGAACAAGCTGATGTGATCATAGAAAGTGAATATATCACTCCATTACAGGAACATGCATTTCTCGATCCTGAAGCCGGGATCGCATATTTAGATGATGAAGAACGTATCACTGTTGCCGTTGCTGGTCAGTGGGTGCATGAAGAACAGGAAATGATCGCCCATTCCTTGGACCTGCCCCCAGAAAAAATTCGTGTGATCCATCCTGCTATCGGTGGAGCATTTGGTGGGCGCGAAGATATAACCATTCAGATAGTCCTGGCTCTAGCTGTTATGAAATTAAATGATCGCGGGATTAGAAGACCTGTAAAGATAGAATGGTCCCGTGAAGAATCAATCATCGGGCATCACAAACGACATCAATACAGGATCATGTCAAAATGGGGTGCGACCAAAGACGGTATGCTGCTGGCTGCAGAATCAGAAGTGATCGCAGACGCTGGCGCTTACAATTACACAACCAATAAAGTGCTTGGGAATGCCACCCTGATGGTCTCTGGCCCCTACAAGATCCCAAATGTAAAAGTAGATTCCTGTGCTGTTTATACTAACAATATCCCCGGTGGTGCCTTCCGTGGTTTTGGCGGCCCACAGGGAGCATACGCTGCTGAAATGCAGATCAATAAAATTGCTGAAGCCCTCGATATGGATCCAGCCGAGATCAGGATGAAGAATATTATCCGAGACAACGAGGATCTACACACAGGCACACCTCTCCCCCCGCCTGTAACCCTTGATAAAGTTATGGAAGAATGTGCACTTGCCAGTGGATGGCAAAAGACTTCTTCAGGTTGGAAATTAAAAGTACAACCACAAGAGAATCTGGAGCCGCACAAAAAGCGGGGCATCGGTATTTCCTGTGGTTTTAAAAATATTGGATTTTCTTTCGGTTACCCTGAAAGGTCCTGGGCAAAAGTTGAGATCATTGGTGAGGATGAAATAGAAAAAGTATTTGTCCATCAAGCAGGTGCAGATGTTGGGCAAGGTGCACATACGGTCTTCAAACAAATGGCTGCCGATGCAGTCGAAGTATCGCTTGAGAAGATAGTTCTCAAAAAAGCTGACACAGCTCACACCAAAGATTCTGGCAGCAGTTCTGCCAGCCGTATGACCTTCATGGCCGGAAACGCAATAAAGGGCGCAGCTGCACGCGCGCTGGATAAATGGAATGATGGAGAACGTCCAGCCTGTGTTGAATACAAATATGTGCCACCCAAAACCACTCCTTTAGACAGTGAAACAGGCGAAGCGATGCCGAATTTCGCATATGGGTATGTGGTAGAGGTTGTCGAAGTAGAAGTCGATACAGAAACAGGTGAAGTCAAGATCCTGAAGGTGGTCTGTGCAGATGATGTTGGAAAAGCCATCAACCCAAAATTAATCGAGGGACAGATCGAAGGGGCAATAGTTCAGGCAGTTGGTTATACTGTTCTGGAGAACTTTGTCCAGGAAGACGGATTAGCTATCACCGACAAACTTTCAAATTACCTGATCCCAACCGTTTATGACATCCCCGATGAGATCGAGTCGATCATCCTCGAATATGGCGACCAAGAAGGCCCCTGGGGAGTACGCGGCATGGCGGAAATGCCATATATACCTCTGGCTCCTGCTGTCATGGCAGCAGTACATGATGCAGTCGGTGTCTGGTATGACGATTTCCCGCTGGTTCCCGAGAGAGTTTTAAAAGGATTGGGGAAAATATAGGGAAATTGATATTTGAAACTCCATGAACTTGCTATACAATGGATTCAAGGAGTGAAATATGTCTAATTCAAATGAAAAAAAGCTGAATATTATAAGGTGGATCGCAAGGATATGGAGTCTTTTGCCGATTTTATTTGCACTTGGCAACATTTTTATGGACGATCCTTACGCTACAGAACCAATTGATAACAAAGAATACATTCTTCTGGCATTATTGGGGATCTATGTGATCGGGCTGCTGATCGCCTGGAAATGGGATTATATCGGTGGCTTGACATCGACGATCACTTTTGCAGTCTTTCTGGTCCTGTTCTGGATATTTGTAGGGCCAAGGGTAGAAACAGCTAATATACTTCCTATACTTGCTGTGTTCTTGCTTGGAGTACTTCCCCCAGCTCTGCTCTTCCTTTATTAAGTCTGCAAAATGAGAAAAATAACACAGGAATAAATTTATTTAATAATTAAAATAAGCTGCTTTTTCCTGGTTTTCACTTTTTGAGCATCCCTTTTCTTTTTCTCATGCTCCTTCTTGTTTCCCTGTTCATATTTAATCCAATCTTCATATCTCACGTTTGATGTCCTTATATTTTGCTTGAAATTACCTTTTTTATTATTTTATCAGAACTTCTGTTCTATTACTAATAACCTATTACGATTACCTGTTATTTGTCAAAAATCGATAACTTTTTTTACGTTTTTGGGTTATATTAAATATAGATATTATTTTATTAACCATTTTATTTGGAGGATACACAAATGAGACTTTCAGCCCCCACAAAATTAGTGTTTTGGATCGCCACAGCAATCGCAATACTCGGTTTATTAGCTGCCTTCGTTCCTATTCCATTCGTTTCAGATAACAAATTCTGGGTGGAATTCGTAGCATTTGCTCTGCTTTGGGCAGGCGCTTACTTCAAAGGTTTCTAAGCGATCATCACTAAAACAAAATCCCAGGGTAATTCCCTGGGATTTTTCTTTTTAACTGAATAGAGGGTAAAATATGTAATATCTATGGATATATATGATCAAATCTCAAAAATAAAGTCAGAGGGTAAACCAGTTGCATTGTGCGTGATCACTCAGACCAAAGGCTCAACACCACGTCGTGCTGGTACAAAGATGCTGGTCCATCCAGACGGCAGCTTTACAGGCACTATTGGCGGCGGAGAGTTTGAAAGCAAAGTGATCAACGAAGCACTCAACTCATTGAAGACTGGAAAGCCCAGTCTTGTCTCTTTTTCGTTCAATGACCCAGATCATGGTGATCCAGGGATTTGCGGCGGCCAAATGGAGGTTTATGTGGAACCGATCACCAACCAGCACACTCTCATAATAATTGGCGCAGGCCATATCGGAAACGCACTGGTTCAACTTGGATCATGGTTAGGTTTCAAAGTCATCATTGCAGATGATCGTGAAGGATTTGCCGCCAAAGAAAGTCTTCCCGATGCTGACGAACATATTGAAGCGCCTTTGGAAGAGATTACAGATAAACTGGATATCCATCAATTTACCTATGTTGTTTT
>JAUWSD010000100.1 GCA_030610225.1 Chloroflexota bacterium | reverse complement strand
TTCGGGTCAGGGAGCAGTACCGCGGTGCAGGGATCGGAACAATTTTGATGAAGCACATCGAGAAGACTTTGATCGAAAAGGGTATAAATGAAGTCACATTGAATGTGGCCAAGGACACCCGGGGTGCACTGAGATTATACAAGAATCTTGATTATAAATTAGTTGGGGAAACTTCTGGGCGGTGGTGGTACCACGATCATATGAATAAGCTTCAGGAAGTCGTTGAACCGTCCTGGCGATTGATAAAACAACTACATTAAATTTATTGATGCTTCAGCCACTTGCCCCTTAAAGCAAAATATGTTAAAATTTTGAGGCATTATAAACGAATATAGACCTCATCGAGAAGTGGGCAACCCCCACTTTTCTGCTTTATAGGGAGTCAAATGATTGACAGTGTCATAACTGTCAGGAGATAAAAATGAAGAAAGAATTTATTCTGGCATTCAACGAATTGATGGACGACAAACAGCTTCCACGTGAAATTATTTTGAATGCACTCGAAGACGCGATGGTAACCGCATACCGCAAAACTGTGAACGCATCCAGCGCTCAGTTGGTTCAGGCAAAGTTTGATATGGAAACTGGAGATGTTGTTGTGTTTGCAGAAAAGGAAGTCGTTGAAGATATACAGGATGACCGCACCGAGGTGCTCATGTCTGTTGCTCAATTGGAACATCCTGAAGTGGAGCTTGGTGAAATTGTGATGGTAGAGTCAACACCTGAAAATTTTGGACGCGTAGCTGCCCAGAATGCCCGTCAGGTGATCCAGCAGAGGATCAGGGAAGCCGAGCGTCAGGCACAATATGATCACTATCGCGGGGTGGAAGGCGAGATCGTCAGCGGAATCGTGCAGGCCATCAGCCCGGCAGGAATCACTATCGGCCTCGATAGAAAAGCTGAAGGTATCATGCCTCGCAATCAACAGATCAGAGGTGAACGCTATAGAATTCATGACCGCGTCCGCGGCTTAATGTTAGAAGTAAAGCAATCCAACCGTGGACCTGCTTTGATCGTTTCCCGTGCACACAAGAACTTCCTGCGCCGCTTGCTGGAAGATGAAGTGCCAGAGATCTATCAGGGATTAGTTGAAATCCGTTCGATTGCCCGAGAACCCGGTTACCGCTCAAAGGTAGCTGTCAGCGCCCTCCAGCCCGGGATCGACCCGGTGGGTGCATGCGTCGGCATCAAAGGTGTCCGAATTCAGGCGATAGTGCGTGAACTGAACGATGAGAAAATTGATGTAATTGAATGGACAACCGATACATCTGGAGCAACTGGATTTATTTCCAAGTCTCTCAGCCCAGCAAAAGTTTCAGGTGTTTACCTGGACGAAACCGGTGATATGAAAACGGCCACAGTTGTTGTTCCAACAGACCAGCTCAGCCTGGCAATTGGGCGGGATGGACAGAACGCACGCTTGGCAGCAAAATTGACTGGATGGAGAATTGATATCAAATCCCTGCCGGAAGCTGCTTCCGACACGCTCTTCAAGCTTCAGAATAATCCGGAATTCGCAACCGAATCAAAATTAGAAGATATGAAAGAGATCGTCACTCAAATAGAGGCGATATTGGTTAAGAAGGACGAAGGAAGAGTTGTTACACCTGAAGAATATCAAGTCATGACACGATTTATCGACAGGGTTGAAGTAAGGGCCTCTGACCGCCGACAAACCTTGCTTGAAGAAAAACGCAAGATCGAACAAGAGATCATGAGCAGGATTCCAAGCCCGGCATTTAAAATTCCGTTGGAAGACCTTGAAATACCGCTGAGGCTCTCAATTCTTTTGGCTGGTGAAGGCTATTCAACCATCGGTGAGATGATGATGCAGCTTGAGATCGATGAAGATGTAATTCTTGCTCTGAACGGTGTTGGTCCGAAGGCGATGGAATCGCTCAAAGGAGCCATTGAAAACTTTGATATGCCAGCTGAAGAAGTTGCCGTTGAAGAAACAGTGGTTGAAGAAGAATTATCTGAGGATGGTGTTCCAGTTTCAGAAGAAGATGTAGAATTGGCTGATGAAGAACAGGATGATGCTAAAGATGAAGAGGCAGATTCAGAGGTCAGCTTTGAAGAAGCTTTAGAAATCCATGAGGCTGAACAAGCAGAAGAGAAAGAAGAATTATTTACAAAGGATGCCGTGGAAAAAGACCCGGGCGGATTGTTCCCCGAGGAAAAGAAACAGCAGCAGAAAAAGACAAAGAAATATCGAGAGATCGAATATGATCCAGACCACGATGTCACCATTGTCCGAAAGCGCCGCAAAGGTGAGGATGAATGGGAAGACGAGTGGATGAAGTAGAAAGATTTTTGGAGCATAAAGTATGTCTAAAAAGGATGCTCAACCCAGAAGAAAACAGCCCCAGCGAACCTGTGTAGGCTGCCGTACAGTTCAAGACAAGCGAAACTTGATCCGTATTGTTAGAACTCCTGCGGAGGGTGTCCATGTGGATCTGACAGGGAAAATGCACGGGAGGGGTGCATATCTCCATGATCAGAAGGCATGTTGGGAAAAAGGGTTAAAAGGCAGCATTTCGAAAGCGCTGCGTGTGCAGCTAACTGAGGAAGATAGAGAGCGCCTCTCAGCCTACATGCTCGAATTGGAATGAACAGGTTGGAATGAACACCTGAATATATATGAGAAATTTGGATTAAGCATGCGGAAACAAAATTCGGGAAGGAGAAAAAATGACTGAAAAAACAATTGAGCTTCCAGGTATTATTTCAGTACGGGATCTTGCAGAAAAAATCGACAGTAGTCCGATCGATATAATTAAAGCATTAATGCAAAATGGGGTGATGGCGAATATTAACCAGCAGGTTGATTTTGACACCGCCGCAATCGTGGCATCTGAGTTAGGTTATGAAGCCACCTTGGAGATGATCGAGCAGGTGGAAGATGGTGAAACAGGTGAGATTGCTCTGTGGAGGCGCTTGATCGCCAATGAGGATGAGAAGAGTCTGAAGGTTCGTCCCCCGGTTATCACAGTCCTTGGCCATGTTGATCACGGAAAGACATCTTTGCTGGATGCTATCCGTTCCACAGCGGTGCAGGAAGGTGAGGTTGGCGGTATTACCCAGCATATCTCGGCTTATCAGGTTACACATGATGAAAGACTGATCACATTCCTTGACACCCCCGGCCACGCTGCTTTCACAGCCATGCGTTCGCGCGGAGCACAGGGTGCAGATATTGTGATCCTTGTGGTTGCTGCTGATGATGGGGTAATGCCCCAGACAAAGGAAGCATATAGCCACGCAAAAGCAGCCCAAGTTCCGATCATTGTTGCTTTGAACAAGATGGATAAAGATAACGCCAACCCCGAGTTGGTCAAGAAACAGCTGGCAGACATTGGTTTGGTTCCTGATGATTGGGATGGTGACACGATCATCGTTCCAGTATCTGCGAAAGCCAATACCGGGCTTGAAGATCTTCTTGAGGCCATCCTGCTTGTGGCAGACAACACTGAAATTCTGGCAAATCCGGAAGGTCAGGAGTTTGGCACAGTTATTGAGGCCAAACGAAACCGGGCAAAAGGCGTTGAAACAACAATACTTGTTCAGAATGGGACCGTAAATATCGGAGATGTTCTGATAGCAGGTACAACCTACGGTCGCGTAAAGGCTATGACAGATTATTTTGGAAAAAGCGTCGTGATTGCGGAACCATCCCAGCCAATATCAGTGATGGGTTTTAATGATGTTCCTGTAGCTGGAGACCTTTTCAGATCAGTGAAGAATGATAAGGAAGCGCGTTTGATCGTCGCCGACCGTATTGAAAAGCAAAAAGAAGCAGCACAGGCAAAATCACATAAGATCACACTAGAAAATCTGTTTGACCATGTGAAGGCAGGCAATGTGCGCGAGCTGCGATTGATCATTAAGGCGGATGTGCAGGGTTCCTTGGAACCGATCGTTTCCTCCCTCCAGGAGATGAGCGCCACCGATGATGAAGGTAAGATCAAAGTAACAGTGGTGCACAGTGGCACTGGAAATATCAGCGAGAGCGATGTTATGCTGGCTGGAACATCGGGGGCTATCGTGCTGGGCTTCAATGCAAAACCTGATACAGCTGCTCAAAAAACAGCAGAAAAAGAACATGTCTCGATTCGTTACTATGACATCATTTATCGTCTGATCGAAGATGTTGAAAAGGCACTCAAAGGTATGCTCCAGCCCGAAGAGAAAGAAGTTGTGCTTGGGAAGGCTGAAGTACGGGCGATCTTCAAAGTGCGGAAACTTGGCAGTATTGCCGGGTGCCGCGTTATCGACGGTGAGATCAGAAGAAATGCTAAAGTGCGTGTTATGCGCGGTAAAAAAGAAATATTTGCAGGTGAGATCGGGTCACTTAAACACGAGAAAGACGATGTCCGCGAAGTCCGAAAAGGCTTCGAATGTGGAATTGGAGTAAAGAATTTCTCTGATTTCGAAGAGAATGACATCATTGAGTGTTATACGATTGAGCTGGTTTCCGCGGAATTATAGAAGGAAAGAAAAGTGGTATCTGAAGAAAGATCATCAAGAATAGCTCAGCGCGTCAAGGAAGAATTATCTGAAATGATGCTGTTTGACATTACCGATCCGAGGCTTTCGGGTGTGTTCATCACCCATGTTCGGGTTGATAGAGAACTGGCCTTTGCCAGTGTCTTTGTATCCTGTTTGGAAGGTTTAAAACGCGAGAAAGAGATACTGGAAGGTTTTGCACATGCCTCTGGATATTTACGCAGGCAGTTGGCAAAATCAGTTCAGCTAAGGAGTTTTCCCAAATTAAAGTTTTACTGGGATCCTATCCCAGAGAACGCAGAAAGGATTGACAAATTGATTGACTCGCTCAATCAAGACAATAAAGATGACGATAAGTAAAAGCGAACTAACAGAAGCACGTGAACGTATTGCACAGTCAGAAAGAATACTGATAGTTTCCCATGTAAAGCCGGACGGTGATGCAGTAGGATCCTTGTTAGGTATTGGAAACGCATTGATCAATGCTGGAAAACAGGTTGAAATGGTGCTTGAAGATGGAGTCCCAGCCAAATATAAATTTATGGCTGGAAGCAATAGGATTTCAAAAAGAAAACATATTGACCCTGATCTTGTGATCGCAGTTGACTGCGGTGACAGGCAGAGGTTTGGAAACATTGATGATGAGATCAAAGAAGTTGATATCAATATCGATCACCACCCCACGAACACCCATTTCGGCAGAGTAAATTTACTCAGGCCGACAGCGGCGTCCACAACTCAGATCTTGGCAGAGGTGATGGAAGACCTTGACCTGGAAATAAATAAGCCAATTGCAGAAGCCCTGCTTGCAGGACTTATCACCGATAC
>JAUWSD010000110.1 GCA_030610225.1 Chloroflexota bacterium | reverse complement strand
ATATAATGTCTCTGAAGATGGTGATTGGGTCTCAGTCAATATTCAAACCGAGACCCCAGTTGTTTATATCGATTTCTATGACCCGGAATTTATCGTACAGAATTCAACGAGAAGTTACACATATCATTTCCCCCCCGGATTATTTTCAGATCTTATTGAGCTAATAATTTGGCAGCCAGTCCAAACAGAAAACTTTCAGTCATCAATTGAAGAGATGCAATTATTCACAGACGATCAGGGAAGAAATTATCATGTAGTAAATTTTAACCCAGATGAATTGGATGGGCTTGAGGTTGATTTTTCTTATGTTTCAACAAGGATTTCTGACAATTCTGGCAGTACTGAAATTGATTGGATGGGAATACTCCCCTGGGCTTTGGGTATTTTAGGAGCAGGGATAGTGGCTTTTGGATTATTCAATAGCTCATTTGGATCTGGACAAAAAAGAAAATCCAGAAAGAAGAAAAAAGCTTATCCAGGTAAAAATATAAACAAGCAAGGCAGCAATTTTTGCCATAGCTGTGGAAGCGAAATGAGTAAGACTGATAAGTTTTGCTCAGAATGTGGCGAGAAAACCAGATAATTTGTGACGAAAAGGACAAATGTACTCAGTCCTGAATGACAACTGTAGTTGAGTAAATTGGACAAGTCAGGTAATATTTACAAATCAAATAATATGGAGAAATATTCCCTTGGAAAATAATGAAAATGTAGCAGTGAAAAAGAACAACTCTAAGTTCATAATTGGGGGAATTATTATCCTTGCAGCTTTGGCATTCCTGTTCTATATGACAACTGAAAACTCGATGTTCTTCATCACTGTTGATGAGCTTTATGAACGGGGCGACAGCCTTATAGATCAATCAGTTCAGATCACAGGCGCGGTGATCGGTGAGAGTATCGCATATGATAGTGAAACCATGGTAGTTACTTTTACTATTGCTCATATGCCTGCCGATATGGAGCTATTAAATGCATAAGGTGGGCTTGAAGCTGCGCTATTAGCTGCAGTCACGGATAAAAGCAGGCAAACACTGGAAATTGTATATTACGAACCTCCCCCAGATCTTCTGAAAGATCAGGCACAGGCGATCATCACAGGAAAATATGGTGCGGATGGTATATTTTATGCAGAAGAATTGCTGCTCAAGTGTCCAACCAAGTATGAAGAAGCAGCACCCGAACAAACTGGATAATATCAATGAAATTATCTTCAAGGTTGTCCTTGAAGATAATTTATTTTAGGAGTTTTAATGCTAGCAGTAATTGGATATGGAGCCCTTTTAATTTCGTTCATAATTTCGCTTTATGCAATTTTTGCGGCAATTTATGGAGAGTTAAAAAAACAATCAAGATGGGTAGATAGTGCTCGTAGAGCGATGCTGCTCACATTCCCAGTGATCACGGTATCTGCGATCTCAATGATCATTCTCTTAGTTAGCGGCAATTATGAAGTTGCATATGTAGCAAAAGTGACTAGTGATAGTATGCCTGCATATTTGAAAATTACAGCCTTTTGGGGTGGGCAGGCAGGGTCATTATTATTTTGGTCCTGGCTTATGTCAGCTTTTGCATCACTTGTAATGCTTAGAAAATGGGATCGTGATAGAGAATTCCTGCCATGGGTGATCGTAGTGACAATGGTCACATTGGCATTCTTCCTGTCATTATCTGTCTTTTTTGAAAACCCCTTTGTAAGGACTTGGTGGACAGCTTCAGGACCAATGGTAAAGCAGGTATTTCAACCTGCAGGTGGATTGATGTATGTTCCTGGCCAGGGCAGCGGTTTGAATCCATTGCTCAGACATTGGGGGATGGTCATTCATCCCCCAATGTTGTATCTCGGTTTTGTTTCATTTGTAATTCCATTTGCATTTGCAATTGCTTCACTGATCACAAAAAGATCTGATGACCGATGGATCAAGATAACCCGGCGCTGGACACTATGGGCATGGTTATTCCTTTCAATGGGATTGATTTTGGGAGGACGCTGGGCTTATGATGTTCTCGGTTGGGGAGGTTATTGGGCCTGGGATCCGGTTGAAGTGGCTGCGTTACTGCCATGGTTGGCAGGTACACCTTTTCTGCATTCTGTCATGATCCAGGAAAAACGCGGGATGATGAAGCATTGGAACATGTTCCTGATCATTTTGACCTATGGCATGATGGTACTTGGAACATTCCTGACCAGGTCAGGGGCCGTAACTTCAGTTCACTCCTTTTCTCAAAGCCAGATTGGACCTTATTTCCTCGTATTTACATTAATATCTGTTGCAGGTTCGTTATTCTTATTATTCTATAGATGGTCGAGTTTAAAAGCTGAGACAAAAATGAAATCCTGGTTATCAAGAGAAGGGTTATTCTTAATCAATAATTTCCTTTTCCTGATCATACTATTTATTAGTTTTTGGCTGAGTGTTCTTTACCCGATATTAAGTGAAATATTTGCAAATGCCAGAGTATCAATTGGCCCAGAGTTGTTCGAGAAATTGACAGGACCGTTCTGGCTGTCAATACTGATTTTGATGGGAATTGCACCGATGTCTGCCTGGAGAGCGTCCACAGCAAAAAGCCTGGGTAGGAATATTTGGAAACCAGCGGCCGCTTCATTGCCGATATTAATTTTACTGCCGATTTTCGGTGTCACAAATATTCCGGGGATACTGACTTTTTGGTCGGTCCTGTTTGTAATATTTGTGACCATCTATGAGTTCTATCGTGGAACAAAAGCCAAGGTAAGAACCTCTAGGATGAATGCTTTCTCTGCTTTTAATCAATTAGTATCAAGGAACCGCAGAAGATATGGCGGATATATCATTCATATTGGTGCAGTATTGATCTCTCTCGGAATCATTGGATTGGAAGCATTTCAATCGCAGACTCAGGCGACATTGTCTTTGGGAGAAGAAATGGCTCTCGGAGAATATACAGCCCGGTTTGATGATCTGAATATTTATTACACTGTTGATGGAACGAATATGCAGGTGGCTGAAGCAACCCTGACTGTAGTAAAAGACGGGAAGGTAGTTGATTTTATTGTTCCCAGAGTAGATTATTATCTTGAATCAGGACAGCCGATGACGATCCCTGGTGTGAGAAGTACCATGGAAGATGACTTTTATGCCATTCTTGTTGATTGGGAAGAGATCTCAACAAATAGTGCCACATTTAAGATCTATCATAATCCCTTAGTGAATTGGCTTTGGATCGGTTCTATTGTATTCATATTAGGAACTTTTGTGGCTGCCTGGCCAACAAAAGAAGAATCAGGTTATTAAAGAGAAACTTATGAAGAAATTTCAAATAATAAGCATTTTCATAATTATTGCAGTATCACTGATTGCGGTTGGGAATGTATTGGCACAAGAACCTGTGCCAACTCCCTCAGCTGATGAAGTAAACAGCATCGCAGGGAATATGTTCTGCCCGGTATGTGAGAATATCCCCCTTGATGTTTGCGGCACAGAGGCATGCGAGATGTGGCGGGAAGAGATCGCGGATTTGTTGATCCTGGGATTCTCAGAAGATGAAATATACGAATATTTCTATGAAAGACATGGAGATATGGTGTTGGCGACCCCGCCGTTGAAAGGCTTCAACTGGTTAATGTATATTATTCCAGGAGTTGCTATGATCATTGGTACTGTATTCCTGTTCAGGTATCTGAAAAACACAACAAAGCAAACTGCAGCGGAAGAGATCGAAGAAAAACCAAGTGAAATCAAAGATCCATATCTGGATAAATTGGAAGAAGAATTAAAGAAAAGAAATTGATCAAAGGTCTATTTTATGAATGAAAAAGTTGATATAAAAGTTGATGAAACCGAACCAAAGAGAAAGATGAGATTTGGCAGCTTAGTTGCCTGGATACTTCTCATTGCTTTTTTTGTTGTCCTTGCTATGCAGATGTTTAAAACTCAGCAAGGAGTATTACAGGTTGGTGAAGATGCTCCTCAATTCACTTTGGAAACTTATGACGGCAGGGTGATCACACCAGAAGATTGGGAAGGAAAAGTTGTCCTTGTGAATTTCTGGGCTTCATTCTGTATCTCCTGCAAAGATGAGGCGCGTGAATTGGAAGAGGTATGGCAATTCTATAAAGACAGCGGTGATGTGTTATTCCTGGGTGTTGCCTGGTCTGATACAAAAAAAGCAGCCCTTGGTTATATGGAAGATTATGGGATCACATATGCTAATGGCCCTGATGCAAAACATCAGATCACGGACGCATACCGGATGGAAGCCGTGCCTGAAACATATATTATTGATAGAAATGGAAAAATTTCTTCAACTGCGATCGGCCCATTTTCAGGAGTTGATCATATAAAATTAGTAATTGAAAACGCATTGGACAATTAGAGAGTAATTATGGAAATTGGAGCAATCTTAATAGTAGCGGCGATATTGATTTTTGTAATCGGTTTTATCATTAAGCCTTTAATGGAAGACATGAGCAAACTCCAGGCTGAAAGCCCGGATAAAGTTTCGCATCTTCTGGCGGAGCGCGATCGACTGATGACAGCGATCCTTGAGTTGGATTTCGATAATGAATTGGGTAAAGTGCCGGAAGACGTTTTCAAGGTTCACCGTGAAGATCTATCCTCAAGAACTGTCGCGGTGATGAAAGAGTTAGAAGAAGCTGAAGGCAAAGTTGAAAGTTTGATCGAAGAAGACAAACAAACTGAAAGAGTGCCTGTTGATGAGATCGAGAAGATGATCAAATCCCGAAGGGCAGCTAAGGAAAAAAGCTCAGGTACCAAATTCTGCAGTGAATGCGGAAGTAAAATCCAGAAGGGAGATAATTTCTGTATGAGCTGCGGAAAGGCTCTATAGTTTTTAATTTACATGAATAGAACAAAAACAATATTATTAATATTAGGAATATTCCTGCTTGCTACATTCACAGGATGTGATCAGCAAAGCAATGAAGTGCTTGATAACCAGATTGAAGATCAAGCGCAGAATGTTGTGGTTGATAGTATGGAGATTGAAGAACCTGCCCCAGTCCCTGAGTTTGAAGCTCCTGTGGATACACCAGATTCAATAAATGGACAGCAAATCTTTACTGAGAATTGTGCCAGATGCCATGGCCCAGATGGGCTGACGGAACCAATGTT
>JAUWSD010000122.1 GCA_030610225.1 Chloroflexota bacterium | reverse complement strand
CGTTGGATAACTTTCATATTGACCTGATAATTTCTTTTCAACACTCAGGAAGAATTTGCCGATTTTCCTAACGCTGGTTAATATGCCGTAGATAAATACAATTGACAGGATCAAACCCTGAAGAACATCTGCAAATAATGGAGAGAATAAACCAATAGTCCCCTGGAAGATCATCCCCACGCCCCAACCGATCAACCCACCATAGCTGGATGCCTGGTTAATAGCATGCTGTCCTATCAAGTCAAGCAATCCCAGGCCAGAGAATATCGCAATTTCAAATGAGATCAATTTACGCCAGACATTTACATTCTGTTTCTCTTCCAAAGGAACGATGATCCTGTAGCCCAAATAAGCGATCCCGATGGCGAATAAGAAACTTCCCGCACCAAACCATCTTTGCAGGAAAGACACCCAGAAATCAAGCCAGGTTCCGAGTGTTAGCCCGAGTATTGACAAGAAAGAAATAATTGCAATGACAATGAAAAACATCCCGACTATCTCTCTGATAAGTCTTATTGAGAAACTACTGAACATACCAGAAATAATAGAAAATATACCCTCACCCCCCTCTCCATTGTGATTATTAAAGCCATTTAGGCGATATTGTTTCCTTTGCTTTTTTGCCATATTTTCACCGTGATTATAGGAAGATTATCTAATGAAATTCATCTATAAGCCAGAAAATATCACCACTAATCTATATGCTCTTTTGCCACACCCCCAGGATTTGATCAGTCATCATTTCCATTGTTGTTTTTTGCTTTTCTTTCCATTTCAAGGACAGTTTTTGAGATCTCTTCAATTGCAATCCGCTGTTTACGGTATAGATCTGCCTCAGACATCGCTAAACGCATTGCAATATCCCTTACTTTTCTTCCCTCAAGGAACTTCATCTCAAGCAAATTGTAGAGTATCCACTCACCTGTAAAGCGGCGTTCACCTTCTGGTTTTACGTTTTCGATGGCACTCTTCAGGATAGATCTAAGCGCATTCACTGTACTACCTTCATTCTTATTTACAACTTCCTGCACAACGGTTAGGTTCATCAATGGGCTTTCAGTTAATTTTGGTCCGCCCCAATAATGGCTTAGGGCATCCTTCACCATCTGATAAAAATCTTTCGAGATCTTGATCTCTTCTTCAGGTAAAACCAACTCGCTGGGGTCAAACCTTGTTGCTGCTCTCAAACTCTGGATTCGGTTGATCTTTGGTTCCAAGTCCTGCATAGCTGAAAAGAGTTGATCCTGCAGAAAACGGTCCTCTATCGCCTGCCCTGCTCTTTCTCCCAATGATGATAAGGCACTCATCTGAATGTCAGTTGGATACTCATCCTCACCTTTCTGAACTCCCAGCATACCAATCAAATTACTTTGCTGGTCATGCAATGAGAATAACCAGAAATTACCCCAGGAGAACATACTTCCTCTTTTTTCCTTTGCCAGCACCTCAGCTTTTTCCGAAAAATCATTATCGCTTGCCAGATCTTCAATAAGTTTCTGATCTCCAGTTTGCACGATATTTTCTACACCGTTCTGATCAAATGCCGCGACAAATCCTGTGTTCACCTGGAATTGATCACAAGCTGCTGCAAGAACTGCGTCTAGAAATTGTTTAAGGTCAATTGAGGTGATCAGCCTTTCCCCAAAGGTCTGAAGCAATTCCAAATAATCGCCCTCATTCCCTTTGTGGACTATCCATTTTTCAAAAAACGGAAATAGAATAGTTATGGTGTGTTCAATAAGCAAAACAGATATAACAGTTACTATCGGTATTGATATTATGTTAAGACCGATATTTAAATTGGCTTTATATATTGATGTCATCAATGTCAATACTATGAATACTGTAAAAGGTCCCCTTAGGAGCCATTTAAGCAATCTGCTTCTGATGATCCTGTCTGGCCACGGCACTCCAAAAAATGCAACTGCGTAAGCCATAATTATCAGGAAGAAGAATACCAGGAGGTTCCCAAGTGTCGCTAAACCTGTAAATACAAGTGGGTTTGCCTGCGCAAAACCTGTGCCGATCTGCATATAAGGGTAAGTGCCGATGATCAGGATGAAAGCACTCGTCATCAGATATCTCATTCTTCGTACACTAACCTTAACCTTGGTCCTTTTATATGCGCGCCAGATCGTCCAGCTGGAAAATATTGATGCCAGCAAATAATATAGTGAGAACCAATATGTTACAGATGTTCGCTGAAGGTGCGGGATCCCATCCAGATTCAAGGGACCAGCCATTAATCCAAGCGCTAAAAGAATTAGAAAAATGGTTGAAATAACTATCCCGGATTGAACGACCTTCTGTCTCCGCCCTCTGGACGGCTGCCCCGTTGTTTCCATTAATGCATCAGAAAAATTCAGGAATGCTGCCGGGAAAATAATTATTCCGATCCATTGGAAATTCAACCAGAATTCAAGCCCATCCAATTGGGAGAATAAGCTGCTCACTGCCTCACCGGTGTATACAATTATCACAGAAAAAAGAATGATCGCAAACGCTCTTGAAACCCTGTCCTTTAAATTAAAAGTGAGAGCTCGAATAAATAGAGAGAAAGCAGTGATCGCTATCCCTGCTTCGAAAATCTGACTAATGGTTTGGATCAGGTCTCTTATACCCATTTTTCTATATCAATTTCATAAAGAATAATGCCACATCATTGGTGTGGTAATACTTATCGTTATATCCACAAAATTCAAACCCGAGTTTTCCTGCCAGGCAAATCGCTGGATGGTTCTTGGATTGGATCTCAAGCATCATCCTTTTAATCCCTGTTTGCATATTGGCCCATACTTCCCCGCCCTCCAGCAGTGCAGTTCCGACACCTTTTCTTCTGAACTCCGGAGTGACAACAAGATCAGTCACCCTGATCAAACCCGGGTTGAAATCATAATTCAAGATCATGTATCCTATTGTTTTTCTATCTATCTCAGCTACGAGGACATTCGATTTTAGCTGCCAATTATCAGAGAGCATATCCAGTTTCTTAGGATAGGAAACATTCATCTCCCGAGGCAGCCGAACCTCGCGCAGTTTTGCATTGACTTCATTTTCGTCAGATAACAGATCCAACTGCCAGACATAATCCGTTCTGAAATTGTGGTCGATCTTTTCTAATACTGGCAGGTCTGACAGGACCAGTTCCCTTACTCTGACCTCTTTCATTTACTCCTCCACTGCTGCAATAGTGATTGGGATTCTACAGGGTGTAAGCGATTCGTTCTCATTATCAAAGACAACTAATTGGATCACATATTCTCCTGGTATATAACGGAAAGATGAGTCAAAACTTTCCAGCAGAACATTATCTATCACTTGATAGTCTCCAGCTCCGAGAGTTTCCCATAATTCTCTTTGGCTATTCGCAATTTCAATTATGTAATGTCCCAGGTTTGGAACGTTGACTGTACCCGTAATTGACACTACCCCTCTTATTGTTTCTCCTACCTCAGGCGATGTGATCTCGATCACTTCAGGAATGCATCCATCTTCATAAATAGCAACTGTCGGGATTACATTTGGCGTAGCAACCTCATTGGCTGCCTGCGTACCTGTTTCGCTTTGCTTAGTGGCATTTGCAGCAATAGATCCATCCAATTCAGGAACTGATAACTCTGGAGTGACTACTGGGGCTACAAATGTGATCAAAACGAATATTATTACAGTAAAGAATAACAGCACGAAAAGACCCATCGCAGATCGATTCAGTTTTCTCTGGGCACTGACCAGTTCCAAACCAAAGACCGATGCCCTGATCTCCATCCATGCCATGGTGAATCTATAAATATAAAGAACAGCTGTGATCCCAAATACAAAATAGATCACATACTCATATGTTTTTAGGAAATTAAGGATCTCGTACATAAATTTGTTTAATTATATCTTCTGAAGAAGACCTCTCACCATTTTTATTAGTTTTGGTACAAGGATCTCGCCAGCTTCCAAAACTTCTTCATGAGTTGTCAAAGTTTCTCCATCCAGGTTGGCTTTATTGCTAATCCCGGAGATACCAATGACTCTGCTGCCGCCATGTCTAGCTACGATAGCTTCAGGGACAGTTGACATTCCAACCGCATCCACACCAACAGCCTTAAGGAATCTCAAGTCTGCAGGAGTTTCAAAAGATGGCCCTGCCAGGCAAATATAAACTCCTTCCCGGAGGTTTATTCCTTCTTCTCTCGCAATAGTCCTTGCAACTTCAAGATATTCACGGTCGTACACCTGGCTCATATCGGGGAAACGAACTCCAAATTCTTCGAGGTTAGGCCCACGAAGAGGGTTCAACCCAGCCATGCCAGGCAAATTAATATGATCTGTTAGCAGCATAAGATCACCAGGAATGTACTCAGGATTGACAGCCCCAGCGGCATTTGTGATCAGGATGGTTTCAATTCCAAGGCGCTGCATCACACGGATTGGCAACCCTACGGTGGTCATCTCATAACCTTCGTAGTAATGCGCCCTGCCCTGCATCACCAGCACATCCTTGCCTTCCAGCTTTCCAATTACAAGCTGACCAGTATGCCCGATCACGGTTGAAACAGGCCAACCTGGGAGTTCCGGATATGGGATCATATCCGCATCTTCGACCTCTTCAGCTAAACTTCCCAACCCTGAACCCAGGATCAT
>JAUWSD010000218.1 GCA_030610225.1 Chloroflexota bacterium | reverse complement strand
GATCATCAAATCATGACTATTCATGATTTCCAAAAAATAAAAAAGGATGTGCTTTCGCCAAGTGAGTAACCCAAGTGCTGGTATCGTTATATTGATTACATTGGTGATTGTGATTGGAATAAATTTCCTGATCATTTTCATGGTAAAGAATCGCAAGCCAACCAAGTCAAATAACATAGCCAGTGGATTGGCAAAACAGATTAGAAACCCTTATCAAAAAGAAGATAACGATCTGAAGGATCTCTCCGATCTTGTTGAAAAGATCCAGGATGAGATCAATTCAGAAAATTAATTTTGGAGTAGTAAATGAAAAACAAGAAAACACTTTTATGGATCGGCGCAGGCCTCCTGGCCTTTATCATTTTATGCCTAGTAATATTCGGAACTATCGGAGCAGTTGGATATTATTTCTTTGCAGATTCCTTTGATTTTGAGAACTGGTCATTCGACCCTGCTGAGATCATCAACACTCCTATCCCGGTTATTTCTACAGAGGTCCCATTGGGATCAAACGCCGACCTTGAAGAGCTTTTTTCTCCTATGTGGGAAGCAATAGAATTACTTCACGCACATTCTGTATATCAACCGATTGATGATGAAGCCCTCGCAAATGGAGCCTATGAGGGTTTATTACTCCAGTTTGAAAAACTTGAAATTAATGTGGATGAGATCGTAGTTCCCGACAATCTCAATTCCCCATCTGAAATTGCAGAAGATGCAAATACTCCCGATGGTCTAATCGAATATTACTTGCCTTTCTGGGAAACATGGCAAAAGATCGATTTTGCAGATCTGGATGAAGGAGTTTCATACGACGATTTCTTCCACAGCAGCATGTACACGATGGTTGAGGCAGTCGGTGACCATATGACTGGCTTCATGGAACCAGTTGCATACGAACAAAGCCAGATCTCGCTTGAAGGCGAATATGAAGGCATTGGCGCCTGGGTTGACACCTCCACAGGTGTTGTAACAATTGTTACTCCTATGGATGGTTCGCCTGCCGAAGCAGCAGGTTTGAAGCCTGGAGATAGAATAATAGCAGTTGACGGGCAGAGTCTTGAAGGTATGGACGGTAATGCCATGTTAGCTCTTGTTCTTGGGCCAGCTGGTACAGTCGTAGTTCTTACTGTTGAGAGGGATGAAGTTCCAGAACCTTTCGATGTAAGTGTAACAAGAGCCAAAATCACGGTGCCCTCAATTATCAGCGAAATGCTTGAAGAACAGATAGCATATATCCAATTGACAACATTTGGTGCAGACACTGGCGAGGACCTGCGAGATACACTTGAAACATTATTAGCTGATGACCCCATTGGAATAATCCTTGACCTGAGAAACAACGGAGGTGGATATTTATATACAGCTGTTGAAGTTGCCTCAGAGTTCATTGAAGACGGCGTTATTCTCTATGAGCGGTATGCGGAAAGAGATGAAGAGGTTTTCTATGTGATCCCACATGGATTAGCAAACGATATCCCCTTAGTTGTTCTCGTGAATGAGGGTTCTGCCTCTGCATCAGAGATCGTCGCTGGAGCAATTCAGGATTATGACCGCGGAGAATTGGTAGGCGCCACAACCTTTGGCAAAGGATCTGTTCAGATCGTGCTCGAGTTGTCTGATAACAGGGGAGCAATCCGCATCACTGTCGCAAAGTGGCTCACCCCCGAAGAAAGACAGATCCAGGACATTGGCCTGGAACCTGACTATGTGGTGGAATACTCACAGGAAGATTACGATGCCGGGCTTGACCCCCAACTTGACAAAGCGATCGAACTCCTGCTTGGTCAGTAGAGATTAACCGATCTGCAGGTATTTATCCTTCACCAGGACATCATAGACTGCTGCCCTTAGGTCTGCAT
>JAUWSD010000002.1 GCA_030610225.1 Chloroflexota bacterium | reverse complement strand
TGGTAGTTTCCAAAGAAAACTACACCCCCTTTAAAACAAAAAACACGGTGTTCCGTGTTTTTTGTTTTGGATCAGAATTTATACTGCCCAGGCAGTCTCTACCATTGTGCGGATACAGCGGGTGCACATAACTTTCTGAATCTTGCGTCCGTTCTAGGGCTTGAAGTGTTTCAATCAATCTTTTTCAGAATGCGAACCTCGATTCCTGTTTCGGTCTGCAAGTCAGCGGCAAAGGCTTGGAGAGCGGCATCCTCAAAAGCGGCATCCTGTCCCCCAGAGGGGCCCATCACAATGAGGGTCGCACCGATCTCTTTCGCTACTACGATCAGTTCTGCACGCAGTTGCCCCTTGCGTACAATGGCTTGGGCTTTAATGCCCTGTGCTTCAGCCCGTTCCTGAGCCATAACCAGCTGGAAATTACCTAACTTTTCTAACCTGGATTCCACATCCACCACCAGCGGCGCAGCCATCTGGTTTAGAAAACTAATGTCAGCCACAAAGAGAAAAACCAGTTCATCACCCTGTTCTTTTGCCAGAGCGATAACAGCGTCTTGTGTAGGATAGCTATCCTCACCCCCACGGGTGGCACATAAAATTTTAGCCATATTGTTCCTCCTCAATATCGAATCAGCAACCAAACAGTTGCCAGTAAAAGAGTGGCTATTGTTACCGGCACCCCATCACGCATAAAACGACCAAAACTGAGGCGATAGCCAGCCGCACCCAATAAGCCAACTGCAACAATATTAGGGGCAGATCCAAATATAGTGGCATTACCCCCCAGGTCAGCACCCAATATAAGAGCCCAGTACAATACCATATTCTCAGCACCTGGGATAATTGCACTTAAATAGTCTGCGATCGGCAAAGCGGCAACTGTAAAGGGAATGTTGTCCACGATACCAGAGGAAATACCTGGTATCCAGACCATCAAAATTGTAGCCAGCTGCAGGTCATCTCCTGCAAGTTTGGCTATATTTCCCGCTATCCAGTCAATCACGTTTGTGGCCTCAAGCCCGCCTACAAGGACAAATATGCCAATAAAGAATATTATGGTTTTCCAATCAACCTCGCGTAACATTTTGTGCATATCAGGACGCACCCATGCGATCAGGATCGCTGCGCCGCTAAGAGCTACAACGCTGGGCGGTAGACCACCGAAATAATCACCGGCAAAAAACAGGATCAGCATTAGTAACCCCACCAACCCGGATTTGCGCAGCAGCAGCATGTCGGTTATTTGAGCATCGGTTTCAAGTTGGGTTAGCAGCGCCTGCGAGAATTCCTCCTTTGCACCAGCAATCTCTTTCCGATAGAGAAGGCTTATTATTATCAAGAAGGGGATCATACACAATATGGCAATGGGCGCCATATTGACCAGATACTCAACAAAACCTAATCCCAAGTGTGAGCCGACGATAGTGCTGGGCGGGTCGCCGATGATGGTTGCTGCACCACCGATATTGGAAGCTAACACCTCTGGTATCACAAAAGCAAAGGGATGGATGCCTACGGTCTGAGCGATTTGGATAGATAACGGCACCAATAGAAGGATAGCTGTCACATTATTGAGAAAGGTGGAAAGTACACCGGTGAGTATTACCAAACTCATCATCAACAGCCAGGTATTACCCTTTGCCAGCCGAAAAATTCGGAAGGCTATCCAGTTAATGGCACCGGTTTCACTGAACATGGCCATGAAGATCATCATGCCCATTATCAGCCAGATAACATTCCAGTCCACAAATGTCATAGACTCTTCAAAGTCGATGATGTGCAAGGAAGGAAAGAAAGTGCCGCCGATGTAATGAACTAACCAAACGGCTGCTGCACCCAGCAACGCGGCTGCTGTTTCGTGCATCCAGCGCAAACTGATAGCTGCAAAAACAATCAAAAAAATGATAATCGAAATGAAAAAGGAGGGCCCAAATCCGTTCTTGACAGATTGGGCAAATAGCCACCAAATACCCCAAACAAGACTTGCGATTCCCACAATTCTGAAACCATACAATCTGTATCGCTTCACTTGCTTCCTCCTTTAGGTCAGGCTACTAATTCGGTCTGCCGAATTACACATCGTTTCTAATTATTTGAGATTTTCCGTTATTGTCTGGTTTAACCCAGTAAGTGATGATGAGTAATAAATCACATTCAATTTATTATATTACATACTTTTGATTCAAGCTTTAAGTGCAACAGGTCCCTAATAATTTTCAGAGTGTTTTAATAAACAATGTTTATATTTCTTTGAAATCAATTTCATCTGCTAACAAGAGGAATTTTTTATTCGATCGGTTTGAATGCTTTGGTGAATTGAATCCACCTCTCCCCCTTAAAACAAAAAAACACGGCGTTCCGTGTTTTTTTCTTTGAATCAGAATTTTGGCTGCCTAGGCAGTCTTTACCATTGTGCGGATACAGCGGGTGCACATGATCTTCTGAACCTTGCGTCCGTTCTCATATACTGACATCTTCTGCAAATTCGGTTTGAACTGCCGATTTGTTCTCTTTTTTGACCACGGCACATTTCTACCGAAGGTTGTTTTCTTTCCACATACTGAACACTTTGCCATGTTACTTTCCTTCTAAATCATTTATAATTAGTTCACTTTTACTTTCAGCCGTGTGATCTAACTCTCACGACTGATCATACGAAGCTGTGCTTCGTAATAACCTGAGAATATTACCACAACTCGTTTTGTTTTACAACTATTGCAATGTGTATTTAAAGGAATTTTGGATGAAACAGGACACAAACAATTTGGGCAGTATCCATATTTCAACCCGGGCGATCGCCTCGATCTCCTACCAGGCGGCCATCCGTTCATACGGTGTAGTCGGCTTGGCCTCTAAGAACATCGTCGAAGGTCTCACCAACCGCATCGTCAAAGATCCCACCCACGGAATCGAAGTCGATTATGACAATGATGAGATCAACATCGATGTATATATCATCGTCCAGTACGGCACAAGGATAAAATCTGTTGCCGCCAGTGTCGCAAACACTGTCCGCTACCATGTAGAGAAATCCCTTGGCATTCCGATCAACGAAGTGAATGTCCATGTCCAGGGAATCCGCATAAATGAATCAGATTAATATTATTTTTGAGAATATCGATTAAAATTCTTTGCTGTTCACCCGACACCTCCCATGAGAACTTGGGTTAATAGTAATTAATTGGAGCCTGAATGAGTGAAAAAATAACTTCGCAAAATATAAACCGTCGTATGTTCTACGAGAGATTTCCTGTGGACGGTCAGGAAGTAAAGAACCTGGTTGCAGCCAGCATGATTTGGTTAAAAACCAATATGGAACTCGTCAACCTATTGAATGTTTTCCCCGTCCCGGATGGAGACACAGGCACGAACATGGTCCTCACGATGCAGTCTGCATTCGCAGAGATCGAGAACTCGCCTGAAGTACATATCGGGAAAATGTTTGGGATGGTAGCCCAGGGCGCTTTGATGGGAGCACGCGGGAACTCCGGCGTGATCCTCTCACAGATCTGGCGCGGATTGGCAAGCGGCCTCGAAAATGACCAGACATTGACAGCTGCAGGCCTTGCCGCAGGATTAAGTAACGCCCGTGACACCGCCTACCGAGGCGTAGTCCGCCCTGTAGAAGGCACGATCCTGACAGTCATCAAAGATGTGGCAAAAGAATCTAAGAAAGCCTTGAAGCATACCGATGAACTGAGCGATATGCTGGAGATAGTGGTTAAAGCGGCTGAAGAATCAGTTGAGCGCACACCAGACCTCCTGCCCGTGCTGAAGGATGCTGGCGTGGTGGACTCCGGTGGAATGGGAGTATTGTACCTGTTCGAAGGAATGTTACGCTGGATAAACGAAGAATCATTGGACGAGCCGATAACAGATGTTGACGAATTCAAAGACCTCGACTTAGAGGCCGCAATGCACGAAGTTGAAGAAGGCCAGGATTATGAGGTGGTTGTAGATTTCCACCCCGGCGATGGTTTCGTGCTTGAAGATTTTTATGCAAATTTAGAGAAGATGGGCACATCGATCCAGGTGGCAGAAGGCAGCGGACTATATCGCATGCATATCCATCTGCCAACAGAGAACCGCTATATGCCGATCGACTACTGCATGGACATCGGAACGGTCACAAATGTCGCCATCGAAAATTTGATGATCCAGATGGAAGATATCGCAGCTCAGAAAGAAGAAAAGGTCGAGCTGAACCCGATCGAGCCAGGTGATATTGCAGTAGTAACAGTATCTCCGGGTACAGGTATTTCCAAAGTATTTGCCAGCCTTGGCGTCGCTGCCATCGTTGAGGGCGGCCAAACCATGAACCCCAGCACCCAGGATATCCTGGCAGCCTTTGAGAACCTTCCAACTAATAAGATCATCATCCTCCCCAATAACAAGAATATCGTTATGGCTGCAGAGACTGCTGCAAACGCGACAGTAAAAAAAGTGCATGTCGTCAAGAGCCGCACTGTACCGCAGGGCCTCGCCGCCATGATGCGCATTGCCCCGCATGAAGACTTTGACAAAGTAGCAGCAGACATGGAAAAAGCCATGGACGAAGTAATCACCGGCGAATTGACCACAGCAACCCGCACAGTAGAAATTGACGGCGTTGAGGTCAAAGAAGGTGAGATCATCGCCCTGCTGGATGGAAAACTTGTCCTCTCCACACAAGATTTGGAGACCGGATGTTTGGAGCTGCTTGATAAAACAAGAATTGAAAACTACGAGATCGCGACCCTGTTCTATGGGAACAACATCAAGCGGGAGGACGCTGAAGAGATAGCTGGAGTAATTGAGGAAAAGCACCCGGACCTTGAAGTAGAGGTTCAACACGGTGGGCAGCAGCATTACCAGTTCATCATCTCTATCGAATAAATATGGCAAATATTTGCATCCTGACAGACACAGCGGTCCAATTCCCGGCCCCAGCCTTTGAAGGCCGGCAGTTGGTACATCAAATTCCGCTTCACATTGAATTTAACCAGCAAGTATACAAGGATTGTGAGGGGATAAGAATACATGATCTGCCCTTATCCTTGATAAATGGAGATCAAGTAGCCCTGATCCCCCCCACCCCAGAAGATTTCACGGACAGGTTGATTGCCCTCAGCCAGAACCACGATGAGATTGTAGTGATCACTCACTCAGCTCGCTTGAGCAGCACCTATGAGAATGCCTGCCAGGCTGCTGAGATAGTTCGGGGGCAGACCAAGATAGAAGTGATCGATTCCCAGACCATCTCAACCGGGCAAGGGCTGATCGTTCAGGCTGCTGCTTTTGCTGCTGAGGAGGGCATGGGCCTGGAAGAAGTCAAAGACCAGACTAGAAATTTACTTCCAAGGGTCTATTCAGTCTTCATCATTCAGGGTTTGACGTACCTCGAGAACATCGATGTCCTCAAACACCCGCAGGCAGTTATCGGTGAGAAGTTCAAGATGCTGCCGATGTTCATGCTCGATAATGATGTCTTTTTCTCCTCCTATAAAGCCAGGAACAAACGACATATAGTCGAATTATTCCATGAGTTCCTTTTTGAATTTCCAAATATCGAACATATCGCCTTCACACAGGGCAATCCCCCCTTTGAAAATGAGACCCGCGCTCTCCGTGAACGCATCGCAGAAGATTTTCCAGGAACATTAATTAGTGAGCATATCAACAATACTCTGATTACAGCCATCATGGGGCCGCGCACATTGGGCATGTTCGTGATGCAGAGAGAAGATGCATGAAAATTGGCATAGTAACTGACAGCACATGTGATATCCCTAAGAATTTGATCTCCGAGCTTAATATAAATGTCCTTCCGGTGGTGATTGTGATCAATGGTAAGGATGTTATGGATACTCCGGAATTTTCACGGCAAGATTATTACGATCAGCTCCCCCACTTTAAAACCCATCCAACTACAGCTGCCCCGGCCCCAAAAAGCTACAGCGATCTGTATAATAAACTCTTTAATAATGGCTTTGATCATATTCTATCGATCCATGCTTCAAAGAAGCTCTCAGCGATCCACAACACAGCAAAAATGGTAGCGACTGAATTCAAGAATAAGATCACAGTAATTGACAGCGTTTCATTATCCACCGGTTTGGGCTACCAGGTAATAGAAGCCGCGAAAACTATAATGAACGGATCAAGCATTGAAAAAGCGATCGAAAAAATGAACGAGGTGCGCAGCAAAGTTCGGGTTTTTGCATTTCTTGATACGATGTTATATGCAAAGAAGAGCGGGAGGGTATCATGGGTTGCTGCAGGAGTCGGCGACCTCCTGAAGATCAAACCAATCATCGAAGTTGCAGATGGTGTATTAAAAAATTATGGACAGGTCCGCACCAGCAAGAAAATGATTACCCGCATGGAGCAGATGATCAAAGAGATGGGCAGTATTCAACATCTAACCCTACTTTATTCAAATACCCTCGATATAGTAAACAGTATTTTTGAAATGGTCGATATCAGGTTACCTGAACCGCCAAGTTTTATGGAAGTTACACCTGCCATCGGCACACACACTGGTGTAAACTCAATAGGCTTCGCAGTTTTACAAAAATAATTTATATCAACAAGTGGGGAATTTCTAATTTAGATCAATTTCCAGTTTGGCGTTACCGTGTCAGGTCATCGACCGCATTCAACATTCTTTGATATTGCTCAGGGTTATGATCAAGAGCTTCTTTGGAAACTATGGATTTGAAAATGTACTGCCAAAGAAGATGCGGGGGTATATTGACGCTATCGCTGCCGTTGCTGCTCATAAACACAACAACCAGGTCGGCCCAGGGGACCACATACATATACTGGCCGCCATATCCGATCCCGGCATAAAAACCACTTTCGTTCAACCACCATAGATAACCATAATGGTCTTCCTGATTTCCATCTATATAAGGTTGGGTAGATTGTGTCAGCCACTCCTCAGATACAATGCGCTCTCCCTCCCATACACCGTCGTTCAATACCAACTGCCCCACCCGCGCAAGGTCAACTGACTTGATCCTGATCCCTCGTGCACCATCGGTATACGCTCCCTGAAAAGTATTCCAGTCATTCACTTTCAAACCCATGGACCCGAACAGATATTTATTTGCAAAACCTTGAGCAGTCATACCGGTTGCCCTTGTCAGGATCACTGAAAGCACTCGTGCATCTGAGTTGCAGTATGCGAACCTGGTTCCTGGAAAAGAGACCATTGGCAGGTCGATGAAATACTGAACCCAGTCGTCTATCTCACGCCACTGTGGATCGGACCAGTCCCAATTGAACATATAGGAATCGCGGCAGTCTAACCCTGGGGTCATCGTCAGTAGATGTTCCAATGTGATTGCTTCTTTGCGGTAATCAAAGTTATCCATGCTCTCAGCTGGGAAGAAATCGGTCAGGGGTTGATCGACACTTTCGATATAGCCCTGATCAATAGCAATACCAAACAGGATCGACATTATGCTTTTTACGATAGAGTTGATCTGGAAGGGATTGTTTTTGCTGTATGGATGAACATAAGCGTCCAGAACAATATTTTCATTCCTGATCACGGTCACACTCTTAATAGATGGATATGTTTGACTGATCTCTTCCAGCATATCGGCAAGAACAGCAGAATCCATGCCCTGCTCCTCTGGAGTGCTGTATCCCCAATCCCAGGCAAGAGCGATCTGGGTTGCATTTAGAGTTGGCTCAATTGCCGGATCCAATTCCTGGGTTGGTTCCATTATTGCTTCCGGGGTTTGTTCCAAAACTTGTGTGGGGGCAATTGTACTCACAGAAGAAATATCTGCCGATCCAGAATTCTGACCTGCACATGCTGTTAATCCAATTAATAAAATTATGCTAATTATGCTCAGCTTATATTTCATATTTTTTACTTCCAACTCAAACATTTATATCCTGATTCTGGCAATCAATCAATTATTACTTCCAATATTATGTTCTACTTCCTTTATCCTGATAAAATAAACCTAATTATGAAACCATCAATAAATAAACTACAGAAGTTTTTCACATTAGAAGCAGAACGGAATTATGACAATAAAGCTGTCATGGGTGGCTTGATCAATATATTGGATCCATGGGAAGCAGAAGCCAGAGAAGACGAAGTGCCAGAAGCGATCATCCAACTGGTGCGCAGCAGGCTCAAAGATTACCAGCGGCTGAATGAAAGCTCCCGCCACGATATTCTCAAAGGCTTGTGGGACCGCATACGAAAAGAATTTGGGCGTCCTGTTCAAGGGACAGCCCCTCTTCCAAAAAAGGAAATAGAAAAGAAAACGGAACGAGCAAAGGCTGAGGTGAAAACTGAAACTCCTCATCCAACTCCTGCTCCGCCAATTAAAAAACCAGCCGCTAAGAAGAAAAGAGTCAAACCGGAAGGACCTCCAGCGGCATTTGATGCAGATGTATCTGTCTTGGATGGTGTAGGGCCAAAAAATAAGGAAAAGCTCGAAAAACTGGGTATTTTCTCCCTGGGTGACATGCTCTACCATTATCCAAGAAGATATAACGACTTTTCGCAACTGAAAACGATCAACCGCCTTCAATACAACGAAGAGGTCACTGTGATCGGTGTTGTCCAGGCCACGAATGTACGCTCAACGCGGGGCAATACAAAATTGGCTGAGGTGGCCATCACAGATGGAACCGGAACATTGCGTATCACTTTTTTCAATCAGCCCTATATAACCAACACCATCAAAAAAGGTGAATCAATCGCGGTATCCGGAAAAATTGACCGCTACCTGGGCAGGCTGGTAATGAACAATCCTGAATGGGAAATGCTGGATCAGGAAAATCTGCATACCAACCGCATTACACCTGTTTACCCGTTGACTGCAAACATCACCCAAAAATGGCTGCGCACCAAGATGAACAAGGTGGTCAATTATTGGGCTCTCAGGGTCAGGGAACCACTGCCTAAGAAGGTCCTCGATTCTTCCAGCCTGATGGATCTTCCTGAAGCACTCCTCCAGGTTCATTTTCCGGACTCGATCCAGGAACTGGAATCAGCCAAGTACCGCCTCGCTTTTGATGAAATCTTCTATCTTCAGCTTGGCGTCCTCCAGCAAAAAAGAAAGTGGATGGAAAGACAGGCTGCGAGCTATTCAGTATCTGATGAATGGATCGAAACTCAAATCAGCAAGTTGCCTTACGAATTGACAAATGCTCAGAAGAAAGCCTTGAACGATCTGCAAACTGACCTAAAGAGCGGCAAGCCAATGAACAGGCTCCTTCAGGGAGATGTTGGCTCAGGTAAGACCATTATCGCCGCACTGGGGATCGGGATCGTCACAAACAGCGGAGTACAAACCGCTCTTCTGGCACCCACTTCTGTACTTGCTGAACAACATTACAAATCCATGCTTATGACACTCTCTGAAAACAGCGATATTCTCAAGCCTGAACAGATCAAGCTCTTGATCGGATCGACACCAGAATCAGAGAAAAAAGAGATCAGAGAGAGTCTTAAAACTGGCAGGATAAAACTGGTCATTGGAACTCACGCCCTGCTTGAGGGTCCCGTCGAATTTGAAAACCTGCAATTGGCTATCATTGATGAGCAGCACCGCTTTGGTGTTGAGCAAAGGTCCATCCTCAGAGCGAAGGGAAATAATCCCCACCTGCTGGTCATGACTGCTACACCGATCCCACGCTCATTATCATTAACAGTATTTGGCGACCTCGACCTGACCGTGATGGATGAAATGCCACCCGGCAGGCAGGAGATCGGCACATATATACTTTTCCCAAAGGAACGCGAACGAGCCTACCGCCTGATCAAAAAAGAGGTCGATGCAGGTGGGCAGGCATTTGTAATCTATCCGCTTGTTGAAGAAAGTGAAAAATCCCAATCCAAAGCAGCCGTTGAAGACCACGCCAAATTCCAGAAAGAGATCTTCCCTGATCTTCGCATCGGTCTTCTGCATGGGCGAATGAAAGCAAATGATAAAGAAGAAGTGATGGCCAAGTTCAGAGATAAGCAACTGGATGTATTGGTCTCAACTTCAGTTATCGAAGTTGGGGTGGATATTCCAAATGCAACTGTGATGGTGATCGAAGGGGCAAATCGCTTCGGCCTGGCACAACTGCATCAATTCCGTGGCAGAGTTGGACGGGGAGAAAAGAAATCCTTCTGCCTATTGATCCCTGAGAAATCGGATGATATTGAAAACGAGCGCCTAAAGGCGATGACTGACACAAATGATGGATTCGTCCTCGCAGAAAGAGACCTTGAGCAGCGCGGTCCCGGAGAATTCCTGGGCTCACGCCAATCGGGTTTCGGCAGCTTGAAGATGGCCAGCATAACCGATGTAAAACTGATCGAGAATGCCAGAACAGAAGCCAGCCAGCTCCTGGGCAGTGACCCTGAATTATCTCTACCAGAACATAAACTGCTTGCTGAGATCATGGATTACCACTGGCACAAAGGTGAAGGAGATATAAGCTAATGATAAAAGCCTTATTCCCTGCAAGTTTCGACCCGATCCACAATGGGCATATTGACATCATTAATCGGGCAGCTCAGATCTTCGATGAAGTAGTTGTGGGTGTATACGACCTGCCTGATAAAGACCTGTTATTCTCACTTGATGAAAGGTTCAAGCTTGTTCAGGAATGCTTCAATGACAGGTCAATGATCACAGTTGTCACATACAGCGGACTCACAGTTGATTATTGCCGTGAAATAAACGCAAAAGTCATCTTGCGCGGGTTACGGGTCTTTTCTGATTTTGAATATGAATTCAGGCTGGCTCTCTCGAACAGCGAATTAGCCCCCGATATTGAAACGCTCTCATTCATCACCAACAAGGAACATTCCTTCCTCTCATCGTCAACAGTACGCGAGATCGCTTTGCTTGGTGGTGATGTTAGCGGCATGGTTCCCGATAATGTACTCAAAGCATTAAAAGATAAAAGAAATTCATAATCAGGGTAATAATTCCAAGCGCATTTTCAGTTGCTGATTTATAAATCTTTGTGTAGTCTTAGGGTAAGAATTTAATCAAATTGAGGTTCTTATGGACATTTTAAATTTAATCGACAGGCTGGAAGAATTGTTCAATGCAAGCCGTGCCGTACCATTCAGCCGGAATATATTAGTGGATGAGGATAAGTTCCTCGACCTGATCGACCAGATGCGTGTCAGCATTCCCGAAGAGATCAAGAACTCCCAGAAGATGCTTTCTGACCGCGACCGGACATTGGCGCAGGCCCAGGAACAAGCTCAGCGAACGATTCGCATGGCGCGTGAACAAAGCGCAGATATCCTCGAACGCGATTCAATGGTCGAGGAAGCAAAAATAAGAGGTGAACGGGTTCTGGAGCAGGCCCGTCTTGACGCAGAAGCAACTAGGCTGGAAGCTGACGAATATGTGCTTGAAGCACTTACTAATCTTGAGCGTGAAATGGAAAGGACCTTATCTCAGATCAGGAACGGTATGCGCGAGCTTCAACATCAAGCTACTTATATTCAAAAACCAACGGATACCCCCATAGAATAACAAATATAAAGACCCCTTCACAGGGGTCTTTATATTTAACATGTCAATTCAAGGTTTAAGGATTACCGTCACGCTTGAAAGGTGTTCAATACCCCCATCCATTGGGGAGATCGCAAAGATCTGAAGGATAGCTGGCATTTCTTCTTCAACTGCAAAACTGATCGTTCCTGAGAACGGACCCCCGATGCCCATGTCTGGCGAATCGATCATTGCATAACCCAGACCCAGGAAGTTATCTACCGCACCGCAAAGATAATGCTCAGGTCCTGTTCCCCCAGTGCCGCAAAGAGCTACCACCAAAGATGATTCAAAGAAATATTCTGAAACACCTGTCACTGTGATCTTGCCGCCGCCTACTTCCTGATTGAGTTCAGGAGTATGGATCTCAATCACTTCTGAATTGTCTTCATTCACATTTATTGTAGAAGTTCCACTGGCAAGCAAAGTGACTGGAACACTGGCAACATGCAGTAATGCACCGTTCATTGCGCTGATATCAAAAACAGAGATCCTGCCCGGGATTTCTGCTTCCACAGAAAACTCTAACTGCACCATGTAAGCCCCAGCTTTGCCAATATCCGCGAGGATGGTGGTTACCTCTTCTGCCAGAACATTCCCATACATGTCAGTCACCCTGACAATTAAATTTTGCTCAAATGTCGGTCCTGCAATCCCGCTTACGAACACTGGTGAAGTGATCTCAGAGAGATTGCCCGGCTCTTCAATCGTTATAAGCTCACTCCCAATATTCTTATCATTGTCTCCATCGTTGAAAGAGGGATCAGAAATATTAGGATCGATGTTGACTTCATTGTTCTGTGGGACATTACATCCAAAGAATATCCCCATAGAAATAATTATCAAAATAATTAATATTACTCTTTTTCTCATCCTAAACACCCGGTTGAATGAAATTCTTATCCTTCGATTTCTTGGTCTTTACCTGCATCGCCTTTTGTTTCAATTCATCTACAAAGATTAACTCCAGAACCTGATCCATATGCGTCACAGTTATGATCTCAAGGTCAGCCAGCGCTTTCTTGGGAATATCAACCAGGTCTTTTTTGTTCTTCTCTGGCATCAGGATCGTTTTAACTCCAGCGCGATGTGCTGCCAGGATCTTATTGCGAATACCACCAACGGGAAGTATTTTTCCGCGCAGGGTGATCTCACCAGTCATCCCAAGGTCATGTTTGATCTTTCGCTTAGTGAATGCTGAAATTAATGCGGCCGTGATCGTAATTCCAGCGCTGGGGCCATCTTTTGGCACAGCCCCTTCCGGAACATGAATATGGACATCGATTTCTTCGAAATTCAAGTCTTCAAGTCCAAGCTCTTTTGCTCGTGAGCGCATGAATGTCATGCCTGCATGAGCGGACTCCTGCATCACATCACCGATTTGTCCAGTGATCTGCAGGTTGCCTTTACCCTCGATCAGAACAACCTCGATTGGCATAATATCACCCCCGTTCTCAGTCCATGCCACACCTGTTGCCACTCCAACTTCAGCTTCCTTTTCAATCTGGCTGTCATTGAAACTGGCAGGGCCTAAATATCTTTCAACATGTACTGGAGAAAGCTTTCTGGGGTATTTTTTACCTTCTGCTTTAAGACGGGCAACCTTCCTGCATGCCCGGCCTATCTCCCTATCCAGGTTTCTGACGCCAGCTTCGTATGTATATTTGCTGATAATCTCTCTGATTGCCTGTTCGGAGAATGAGATCTCATTTTCTTCCAGCCCGGATTCATCGATCTGTTTCTTGATCAGGAACTTCTTAGCTATCTGAATTTTATCTTCCTCTATATAACCAGGGAACTCTACCACTTCCATCCTGTCCAACAAGGCCCAGGGGATATCAGCCTGGGAATTTGCCGTAGTGATGAACATCACATTCGATAGGTCATAAGGAACTTCAAGGTAATGGTCTGAAAAAGTATCATTCAATTCCGGATCAAGGACTTCCAATAGAGCTGCCGCCGGGTCTCCGCGATAGCCAACTCCCAGCTTGTCGATCTCATCCAGGACAAACAGCGGATTGATCACTTCTGCGCGTTTCATCGTTTGGATGATCCGTCCAGGGAGTGCGCCGATATAAGTCCGGCGGTGTCCGCGCATTTCAGATTCGTCCCGCACCCCACCTAATGACTGGCGCATGAACTTCCTGCCTAGAGCTTCTGCGATCGACCGCCCTAAAGTAGTCTTCCCTGTTCCGGGAGGACCAACAAAACAAAGTATTGGCTGGCGTTTATTTTCAGGCTTCAGGCTCTTTACAGCGATATATTCCAGGATCCGGTCTTTAGCCTTTGCCAGCCCATAATGATTCTTGTCAAGGATCTCTGCAGCCTTATTCACATCCAGGTCATCTTCTGTTTTTGTGTGCCAGGGTAGGTCAAGGATCCAATCCAGAAATGTCCTGATCACACCAACTTCGGGTGCCATCTGTGGGATCTGATAGAGGCGCTCAAGCTCTTTCATTGCAATTGCTTCGATATCTTCTGGTAATTTTGCTAACTTGATCTGTTTATAAATTCCTTTGAGGTCCTGGGTCCATGGGTCATCCTCACCAAGTTCTCTTTGGATAGCGCGCATCTGTTCACGCAGGTAATTTTCTCTATGGCTGCGGTTATATTCCGTTTGGACCTGATCATCAATATTCTTGTTCACCCTGATGATCTCAATTTCCCGCGATAAAAACCTGCTGACCATATCAAGCCGTTTTTCTGCATCCGTTTCAAGCAGCAATGCCAGAGTGTCACGGTATTGGAAGTTAGCCACATTAGCAACCATATCAGCCAGCCAGCCAGGATTGTAATTGTCTTTAACATACATGAGAATATCATCGGAAACAGTCGGATCAAGTTCAGTGAATGTTTCAAATAAACTGATCAATTTCCTGATACCCGCATCCTCTGCAGGTGAAATTGAATCTTCTTCTTCAATTACCTGGGCATCAGCATAGATCAAACCATTCTCTGTCTCAAAATTAATGATGTTTACCCGTTTCCTGCCCTGTACTAGAACGAAAGGCTTCCGGACATCTTCGAAGATCACATCACTCACTGCAATTGAAACTCCGAAGCTGTTAAGATCAATCATATCAATGATCTCTAATCTTGGGTCTAACTGAGGAACAGCGATCATGATATTACCGCTTTCACCAGCTTTCTTGATGCTCTCAATTGTTGACTGTCTGCCAATCGGAAGTGGTGCAACCATATGTGGGAATATAACCTGATCTCTCAGGGGTAATACAATGCAGCGAATAGATCCTTTGCTGTCTGGTTCAAACTCAGGGATCTGTCCCAGTTCATTTACTTTTGTGTGCAGGTCATCTCGATCAAGATCATACTTGGGAGAGTTCCAATCAAAATCTGCCATAATTTATTTTTTCTCCAGTTATTCAATCGAGCAATTATACTAACATCTCAGGAATTGGTCGAACCAAATTTGGCGCACCTCACCTACCAAGTAAAGGCTGCCAGTAATAACCAATAACCCTGAAGGTCCTGCAAGCTCCAGTCCCTTTTTAATTGCACTATATATATCGCCAGTCTTAATGATATGTTCCGGGTCATTAGAACTTAAATCGATCAATTCATCCTGCGATATCGCCCTGGGATGGCTGGATGCTACAGGAATGAACCTTGATGATTTAGTTATCAATTTACCTAATATCCCCTTGATATCCTTATCGCTTGACGCACCGATTATGAACACTTCATCTCTATCCTGGAAGTAATGATCTAATGCCTTACGAAGTTTTCCCGCAGAATATCTGTTGTGGGCGCCATCAAAAACCACATAAGGTTCTGTGCATACTATCTCAAAACGCCCTTCCCAAAATGCGTTTTTATAGCCTTCTTTGATGCTCTCCTGGTCGATATTGGGAAATTGATCTTTCACCTGCATTAATGCGCCGTAAGCGGTAACTGCATTCTCTGCCTGGTGTTCACCCAGCATTATTATGAAGAGGTCAATTTCATGTCTCCCCCTGACATTGATCTCCTGCCCGGAGAGAGTGTCAGACACAACCTGGTAATGCCAATCATCGCCAACCTGATAGAGATCAGAGTGCTTATCCTGCGCGATTGATCTCAACACCTCCGAAACCTCATCAACCTGCGGAGCGGACACAACCGGCACGCCCTCTTTGATGATGCCCCCCTTCTCACCAGCAATTTCTGCCAGGGTATCGCCTAAAACAGAAGTGTGATCCATTGAGATGGAAGTTATCACTGAGACGAGTGGAGTAATTATGTTTGTGGAGTCAAGTCTGCCGCCCATGCCAACCTCGATCACTGCCACATCCACATTATTCCTCGCAAAATGGATAAATGCGATCGCTGTCTGGATCTCATAGGATGTTAAACCGGGGATGCTTTCAACAATCGGCATCAGGTTATTCACTATCTCAACGAAATCATTTTCAGGAATCGGGTCGCGGTTGATCTGGATCCTTTCGGTGAAGGATTGCAAATGCGGTGATGTATATAATCCAACTTTGTAATCACTGGCCTGCAGTGCCGATGCACAAAAAACTGAAACCGAACCTTTCCCCTTTGTCCCGGCAACATGAATGCATGGATACTCTTTCTGTGGGTTCTTTAGGGCTTCCATCAACATGAACATGCGTTCCAAAGAGAAATTTTCTGGAGCTATATTTTCCTGATAGGTTCTGCTATAGTCCACAAAATTATATAGATAGTCCAATGCATCCTGATATTTGCTGATTTTCATAACAGGATTCTACCTTTAAATGGTATTCAGGCAAGAATCAGACACAAAATTTAAGAAAAATATTAAGGTGAATGTATTGAATCTTGCTGTAAAGCGCGATATTATATAATAACGGAATTAAAGAACCTAATTTAAAAGGAGAAAAAATGAATAAGAATATTATTTACATGCTGATAGCAATCGCAATTCTTGTATTGTTATTGGTATTCTGGCCCGGACAAGCCGCACTGGGCACAGAAGAGAACCCACTTCAGTGGGGTCTTGTTCCTTCAGGAGAAACAGAGAGAGTACTTGAAGGTTTCACTGAAGTTGCTGACATGATCTATGCAGAGACAGGATTGTTCATAGACACCTTTGTCGCAACTGAATACACAGGCGTGATCGAAGCCATGTGCTCAGATCCACCAAAAGCCCACATGTCATCCCTCGCAACATTCTCATACATCATGGCATCTGACCAGGGTTGTGCAGATGTAGCGCTCGTAGCCACACGCTATGGCTCCGCAACCTATAGTGGACAGATCTTCGTTCGAGCAGATAGCGGAATCACCTCAGTATCAGAGATCGCTGGAATGACCTGGTGCCGAGCAAGTGCAACAAGCACAAGCTCCTGGATCATCCCAACAATCGTCATGAATGCCGCTGGCATTGATCCAGATGCAGATCTGGGTGGCGTAATTGATGCAGGTTCACACGAAGGTGCAGTTGCTGGTGTATACAACGGCGACTGTGACATCGGAGCCTCATACATTGACGCTCGAACCCGTGTAGCTGACAAGATCGAAGGCACTTACGAAGACATTATGGAAGCAATCGTGGTTATCGAAATCTTCGAAGGAATTCCAAATGATGGTGTCCAGTTCGTTACAGGCCTGGATCCAGAGATCCGCCAGCAGATCGTTGACGCACTCTTAGCAATTGCAGCAACCGAAGAAGGCGCAGAAGCTTTGAACACCGCTTACAACTGGAACGCACTTGAAGAACATGGTGACGACTTCTATGACCAGTTCCGACAGTTCCTTGATGCATCTGGTGTAACCGCCTCAGACTATCAGGAATAGAAACAAATAGAATAAGTTTTACAGAAACAGAGGGCTAACCGCCCTCTGTTTTTTATTACCTATTCCTAACATTTTAATTTATTAAATGTTATTATTATTCCTATAATTTTTTTATACGCCACATTCATTTGGAGGGTTTGCATGCTCGAAATTCGTAATCTTACTAAAGTATACGATGACGGCACAGTTGCGCTCAAGAACGTGAGCTTCACAGTTGCTGAAGGTGAATTCCTGATCATTATTGGTTTAAGTGGTTCAGGAAAATCCACCCTGCTGCGCTGCATCAACCGCTTGATCGACCCAACTGAAGGAGAGATCCTTTGGAATGGTGTTGACATTGTTAAGCTGGAGGGTGATGACCTTCGTAAGGCACGCCGCAAGATCGGGATGATTTTTCAACATTTCAATCTGATTAAACGCTCATCTGTCCTGAACAATGTTCTGGCAGGTCGCCTGGGATATACATCATCCAAACAGAGTTTGTTTGGCAGATTTTCAAAAAAAGACATTGAACGAGCTTATAAAAGTATGGAACGGCTTGGAATTACAGATCAGGCAAAAAAGAGAGCCGACGAACTAAGCGGTGGACAACAACAACGTGTTGGCATTGCCCGGGCCCTGATGCAGGAACCGGAATTGATCCTGGCGGATGAGCCTGTTGCCAGCCTGGACCCTGTATTAGCGCACTCGATCCTTCATAGGCTGGAAACCCTTAATAAAGAAGACAACCTCACAATAATCTGTTCACTCCATTATCTTGACCTGGTACAGAAATATTCAACCCGGGTGATCGGACTTTCATACGGCGAGATCGTTTACGAAGGCAGCCAGAAAGATATCCAGGCAATGACCGATGAACAATTCAAGGAGATCTATGGTGAAGAGGCTATCCGTGTTGGCGGAGGCCTGGAAGGTGACCTTACCCAGGTTGAAGGAGGGGCAGCATGAACAACAAGAAACCAAAGGGTAGCTATATGATCGAAGAAGAGCGGAAACCGAGCATGGTATCCCCAATTGTGGCGGCTATCCTCTCAGCTATTGTCCCCGGTCTGGGTCAAATTTTAGCACGTGCCTACAAACGTGGTATCGTCCTTTTTGCCAGTTTCATTACGATCGCAGGCCTACTGATCTGGCGAGTTATTGCTACAGCAAAATATGACGTTGGATTTTTTAATAAATTAACCAAGTCCTTCAGGCTGGAACCAATGATCTTGATCCTTGTGATCCTGGTATTTATCTTATGGATCTGGACCATTAGCGATGCATATAAGCATGCAGCCCAGGAAGATCATATAACATTAGGAGTTCTCTTCCTTGTAATTGTGATCTTTTTCTTCCTTGGTTGGCAGATCGGCGGAATTGCACCAGCAGAACTGATTAGCAATATTCCAGATTCGGCCCCTCTCCTTGGGCAGGTTCTTTGGCCCTGGGATGCAGCAATCCATTATCCAAAAGAGATCGTTACAACCGCTATTGAGATTCAGATCCCATGTACAGATGAACTTCCAGTCAGTGAGATCCCAGATGAAGGCTCCTATATATCCGCAGATCCCCTTTGTGGAGAATTGGCTGAATTAGGAGGACAACCAGGTTCTTCAATTCAAATTCATGGATATGGATTAATACCCAATCTCGAAACAGAGCTCTGGTGGAAAGATCAGCTAAGCAATGACTTCCGTCAAAGACAGGGCGGTGAATACATCACAGTGATCACTGATGAGAATGGCGACTTTGAGATCGAGATATTTATGCCCTATGCCCTGATCCCCGCTGGTCATCTAGCTCAGGGATATGTGATCTGGGAATTTCAAACGCGTCAGATCGCAAGTGTTGGAGAGTGGACATACAGTGATGAGTTGAAATTAACTACCGAAAAAATGATCGAGACGATCTTCATCGGTATGATGGCAACTTTCTTTGGCATCATTCTCGCCATCCCGGTCAGTTTCCTGGCAGCCAGGAACTTGATGTCTGCCAATGGCTTTACAATAGCGATCTATTATTTCGTTCGCACTATTCTGAACATAATTCGTTCTATCGAACCATTGATCTGGGCGCTCATCTTTGTGATCGTTGTAGGGCTGGGACCATTTGCAGGTATCATGGCCCTGACTGTTCACTCTATAGCTGCTCTAGGAAAGCTGTACTCTGAATCAATCGAATCAATTGATTCTGGGCAGATCGAAGCGATCCAGGCCACTGGAGCGAACTGGGTTCAGACTGTTATGTTTGCAGTAGTCCCGCAGATCATCCCGCCATTCGTCTCATTCACGATCTACCGATGGGATATCAATATCCGCATGTCCACAATTGTTGGTATGGTTGGTGGTGGTGGTATCGGTTTCCTTCTCGTACAATGGATCCGCTTGTTTGAGTATAGGGCTGCTGGTCTTGCAGTGTGGTTTATCACAGTCACAGTTGCCCTCCTCGACTACGTCAGTGCTGAAATTCGAAAGAACTACGTTTAGATAAGTTTTTACTAACACAAGACAAACAAATTAAAGGTCTTCCAATAAATGGGAGACCTTTTTTATGTAATGAATCGTTCCGCAGAATAACAGCTCAAACCATATAGAAAACAGCCGTGATAGAATTTACAGGACAATAAGGAGAAATTATGATCACCAGAGACGAAGCATTAGAGATCGTGAAGAAGTATGTGAAAAACAAGAATCTGATCAACCACATGCTGGCAGTGGAAGCTGGCATGGGTTTTTATGCACAGAAATTTGGAGAAGATGAAGAACTCTGGCGCGCTATTGGCGTCCTGCATGACTTTGACTATGAGATCCACCCAGACATGGAACGCCACCCATCAGAGGGCGCAAAGCTCCTGCGGGAAATGAACATAGATGAAGAAATCATCCAGATCATCCTCAGTCATGCGGATTATACTGGTGTGCCGCGCGACAGCCTGGTACGCAAAGCCCTGCACGCCTGCGACGAGATCACAGGCCTGATCACAGCCGTGGCCCTTGTACGCCCGTCCAAATCGATCCATGATGTAAAGTTGAAATCAGTTAAGAAGAAATGGAAGTATTTACAATTTGCTGCTGGTGCAGATCGGGACGAAATGGACAAGGCCTTCGAGGAATTCGGGGTTGAAAAATGGGAACATATCCAGAACATGATCACCGCCATGCAGGGGATCGCTGCTGAACTGGGGCTTGAGGGTGTTCCTGTAGAATAAAATAAAAGGCTGGCAATCGCCAGCCTTTTTTCTTTAATTCACCTATTTCTTCTTCTTTGGTTTTTCATCAAGAGGCATTTTTATCTGCTTTGACTTTTCAGCCGCTTTCTTTGCAGTGCTTTTTACTTTTTCAGCGCCCTTCAATATCGCAGCTGTCTGGATCTGCGGCACCGACACATATATCATTTGGTCATTTGCCTTTACTTCCAGAACAGACTTCCCATTTGATGGTCTGGTCCTGATCGGAGCAGCGTCCAGGCGCACTTTCTTTGCTGCGCTCTTAGAGAGGTGTATCGTGACCTCAAGGTTGGGTTTATCGTTGGCGATCCCTAGCAGCTGCACCCCGGCTGGTAGCTTCCACCCCGCAACACCCTTCCCAT